>MWEV01000183.1 GCA_002071245.1 Deltaproteobacteria bacterium ADurb.Bin026 | reverse complement strand
CAAACGTACAGGTCTCCATGATGTCATAGCTTCGATCGTTTCAATAACAGAAATTTCGATGTCAACCATGCCCCTGTCTATAGCGCATTTTGCCAATTGAACGGAGTACATCGTTTCAGGGTTCGCCCATTCCCCGATCTTTATTAACATCTCTTTTGCCTTTCTGTTAACAGGAAGTGTATTCAACCACTCAATATCATAGAACTCTTTTTTCATCGTTATCATCCTTTTTCAAGAAATTTTGCCGAGTGCCTCGAATATGACACCGTATCTAACACCGTTCGCGCTGACAAGCATTTCATCCTTTTCAAAACGTTTCATTATCTCTTCCAAAAGGATTGTGCCCTGAAGCAATATGTCTTCTCTGCCTATTTCCATTCCTTTTATCATGACACGTTCATGAGATGTCAAGCGCTTGAGTTCAGCAATAAGGGCTTTGATATCATTAAGTTTAATCTTACAACCATGGACCTTTTCCTTTTCAAAGGTTTGGAGACCTTTTATGATACCTGCCACAATAGTAACTGTCCCGCCTGTTCCAACAAATATATCGGGGATAATACCTGCACAAAACGGTGTGTCAAGCAAACCAAGCACATAATCACGCAATGCTTCGAGTTCATTGATTGTCGGGGGGTCATTTTTAACGAACATTTCCGTCAACTTAACTGAACCCACAGGAAGGGAAACAGCACCTAAAAAACAGCCCTTATCGCCTTTAATAATCTCTGTGCTGCCCCCACCTATATCAGATATAATAACAGAACCTTCACCTATGGATGAATCAACGCACGCTGAACCAAAAGTGTATAGTGCCTCTTCTTTTTCGGTAATTATGTTAATCCTGAACCCCAGTCTCTTTTCAACCATATCTACAAATGTTTTACTGTTTGAGGCATCCCTCAAAACCGCAGTCCCCACACAAAATATTTTGTCTACCTTATTTTCCCTGATGATGTTTTCATATCTTTGCAGAGTCTTAAACGTGCGCTCCATTGCAGAAGCAGATAGCTCTCCAGTACCCCTTAAACCTTCCCCGAGCCTTGTTATGGTTGATATATCAAGGATATCGACAAGATCTGTGCCCCCCACAATAGCAAGCAGTACAGCATTGGTACCGATATCAATGCACGCATATTTCATTTGACAACCCCATTACAAATACATATCATAGCCTTTATGCTTTTTAACGGAACAATAATGTTTATGGACTTGAGCGGACTGATTGCATTCGGTTCAGGTATTCTATCGTTTTTCAGCCCCTGCGTGCTCCCGCTCGTTCCTTCGTACCTCGTTTTTATAAGCGGCATAACTGTTACTAATTATAATGAAGTTTTTCCCCTAAAATACAGAAAAAACGTTCTTATTCACTCTGTTGCATTTGTGCTCGGTTTTTCTTTCGTTTTTATATCTATGGGGCTCTCATCATCGTTTATTGGAAACTTATTGTCTTCATACCAAGACTATATCGTCAAGGCGGGCGGGTTTGTCCTTGTTATAATGGGACTGTTTTACCTCAACATCATCAGAATACCGGTTTTCAATCGGGAAAAAGTCATACAGCTTAAAGAAAAACCGATAGGCCTTGCCGGTTCCTTTGTTGTCGGCATAACGTTTTCTCTCGGATGGACACCATGCATAGGGCCAGTCCTTTCCTCTATACTCGTAATCGCATCTACATCAGAAAATGTTTTCAAGGGTGTTTATCTTCTTGGTCTGTACGCCCTTGGCATGGCGATTCCATTTTTGATTTCGTCTTTACTCTGTAATAAACTCATTGAATTTCTGAGACGTTACGGATATATGGTAAAGTATTCAATGAAGATATTGGGAGGGATGCTTATTATTGTAGGATTATTGCTTATTACCTCGTATTTTGGAAAACTGAGCCTTATATTAGGACAAGTATTAACGTTCTAAAATACCCACCAAATAATTCATAAGAAATTGTCCAAAGCCTTCTTACGCCTTTTGTAATATCAGATACACAATGACTTCTATCTTCAGAAATCCAGTTCCTTTAACTCCTGTTTAAATCTTGCCTTAAACCTGTTAAGCACCTTATTCTCAATTTGTCTTACGCGTTCCCTGGAAATCTTGAATTTTTCACCTATCTCCTGCAATGTCATGGATTCATCTGTCATTATCCTGTGTTCGAATATAAATAGCTCCTTTTCGTTTAAGTCCTTTTTAAATTCCGCCACCCTCTCTGAAAGCATACTGTCCATTTCCCTGTCAGTAACAATCTCCTCAACATTGTCACCTGTTTTTATCATATCCATTAGAGTGTCGTCACCTTCTTCATGAACTGGTGTCTCAAGTGAAATGTCGGTATAAGCAAGTCTCTTTTGCATACTTTCAACCTCTTCTTCCGTTACGTCGAGCGTGCTTGCGAGAAGTTGGGGCGCAGGGAACACCCCTAATGCCTCGAGTTTTTGCTTTTCCTTATTAAGCCTGTAAAAGAGTTTCCTTTGTCCTTGCGTTGTACCTATTTTGACTAGACTCCAGGAATCCATTATATACTTAAGGATGTATGCCCTTATCCAGAAAGAAGCATATGTTGAAAACTTTGTCCCCCTATATGGATTATATTTTTTAACTGCATGCAGAAGACCCACATTTCCTTCCTGAATAAGATCAAGAATATTTAGGTAAGTATTGTAATATTCAAGCGCTATCTTGACAACAAGCTTCAGATTTGAGATTACCATCTTTTGCGCAGCTTCGATATCCTTGTTTTTGTGTATCTTTTCAGCTAATTCATACTCTTCTTCCCTTGAAAGCACAGGGTGTTTCGATATCTCTGCGAGGTATTTTTTCAGTGGATCAAAAGGTATCGGAAGACTTTTGTCTTCAATCTCCTGAATAATGCTATTTTCTTCAGACAAAAATGTCTCTGTCAATTAAACCTCTCCCCTGATCTTAATGAGCTCTGCCACAATACTCACCGCGATCTCTTGTGGCGTTTCAGCGTTGATCGAAAGTCCGATTGGCGCATGCACACTTTCGATTGCGCCCTCATCAAAACCACACTTTTTCATGTACTCAAGGATTATTTTCACCTTTCTCTTGCTACCTATCATACCCACATACCGAACCTTTCTTTGAAGTGTTTCTCTTAAAACATCTGCATCATAGGCATGTCCCCTTGTCACAATTGTAACGAATTCAGCGCCTGTAAACCTTATGTTATTAAATATATCCTTGAAATCCTTGACAATGATCTCATCTGCCTCAGGAAACCTCTCCCTATTTGCAAACTCTGTCCTGTCATCTATAACCACAACATAAAAATCAACCAACTTCGCTATCTTTGATATGTACTGTGAAATATGGCCTGCACCAAAGATATAGAGTACGGTTGATACCTGTAGTGGTTCAATCACAACACCTTCGGATATCAATGGTTTTTTATCATCAAAATGTCTGCCTAAGGATATAATTTCTCCCTCAGGCAATTCATCACCTATGCATTTTAGGTCAATATCAATGAAGGTTTTCGAGAAGTGATGGCGTAAAAACTTAGTTACAATAAGCCCTTTTTTGCCTTTTTTCTCAAAGTTACCAATGGCTTTGTATAAATCCCTGAATCTTTCACTCACCGGCTCTAAAAGAATATCCACGTCTCCGCCACATAGCATTCCATCCGCCGCTACCTCTTTGCCATCCATTCTGATATGCAATATATCTGTTTGTGGTTTGCCCATAATCCTCAACGCCTCTGAGCGGGCATCTGATTCAAGACGACCCCCACCAACTGTGCCATAGATTTTTCCGTCCTCCCCTACAAACATCTTGGCACCTACATCTCTAGGAGCAGAGCCGGCACGATATATAACCGTTGCCAATATGCCCACCCTATTTTCACTCAAATACCGTTCAATCACTTCATATATACCCATATAAACCCCTTAGTTCATAGTAAATATCTAACTTCGCCAATCTTTTTGACCACTAGTCGAACACCATTCCTACGACTCATCCTCCATTGATAAAAATCAAGATGGCCGAAAAATCAATGATAAAAGTTAAAATAAATCGGTGCCTTAGACCCTATGCGCCCTGCCCTTCACAATTTATCAGGTGCATGACCGCCTCGAGCACACCACCGCCTATCGCCCTCGCCTTTTCGGTAATAGTATAACAATA
>MWEV01000182.1 GCA_002071245.1 Deltaproteobacteria bacterium ADurb.Bin026 | reverse complement strand
CATGTATGCAATGTGGAAAATGTACCGGAAGTTGCCCTGAAGCAGGCATAACACCCTTTAATATTCGTATGCTTATGCGAAAAAGACAATTCAAAAACATTATCGATGAGTCATTACCTTGGTACTGTACATCATGCGGAGCCTGTACCATACGGTGTCCAAGGGATGTAAAACCTTCTGAAGTGATTATTGAGATGAGGTCTGCTTTGGTTGAAGATGGAGAAATTCCGCCGGCTCTTCAGAAAGCCCTTGAAAATACATTTGTGCAGAAGAACCCCTGGGGTCGTTCAAGGGCAAAACGAGGGGCATGGTTTGAAAAGCCTGATATTGGAGTTCCACACGTAAGCGAAACATCATCCAAAAGACTGCTTTTTACATGTTGTATTCAGGCTTACGATCCGAGGTGTATGGTCATTCCCCAGAATATATCAAAAATATTGAAGATGTGTGGGATAGAGTTTGGGGTTCTCGGTGAAGAAGAGGCATGTTGCGGCAATGAGATTAGAAGGATAGGGGAGGTTGGCCTGTTTGAGGAGCTTCAGGAAGAAAATAAAGCTACTTTCGAAGAGTATGGTATAAAAGAAATTATTGCACTCTCACCTCACTGCATGAATGCGTTGAAAAAAGAATACGGCGACCTCGGCATCAAGATATACCATTACACGGAACTTATAGCGCCAATTATGAGAGATGGCACTATCTTGCCCAAGACGAATTACAATAAAAAGATCATATATCACGACCCTTGTTTCCTCGGAAAACAAAATGGTATATTCGATGAGCCAAGGGATATACTCAACTCAATAGATGGGCTTGAGCTTTTGGAGTTTTCAAGGTCAAGAGAAAATTCGATGTGCTGTGAAGGAGGAGGGGGTAGGATGTTTTTTGAAGTGGAGACCTCCTATCGTAGAAATGCTGAGGTAAGGGTATCGGAGGCAAAAGAAATAGGGGCTGAAATCATTGCGACAAGCTGCCCGTTTTGCGTTATGACCCTTGAAGAACCGGCAATCGAGAAAGGGCTTGAAGTAAAAGAAATATCAGAGATACTCATGGAGGTATTATAAAATGAATTTACTCGTTTTTACCAAAAGGGTTCCCGCAACACAAGAGGAAGAACTGCGGATTATTGATGATGGAAATAAAATCGATCTATCTAAAGTGCCTTTCAAGGTGAATGACTGGGACAACTATTCGGTTGAAGAGGCCGTACGGATTGTAGAAAAAATAGGCGGTACTGTGACAGCAGTATCCATTGGTGATTCCGAATCCGATGAGGTGTTAAGAAGGGCAATAGCCATGGGGGCAAAGGATGGTTTTCTAATTGAAACCGAAAATATCCTCCACGATCCCAATGCAAGATCGACATTGATCTATAATTTCTTGAAAAAGGAAGGCTTGCCTTTTGACGCAATCTTTACAGGTGTACAATCTGAAGATGACCAGTTTGCTGCTGTTGGTGGCATCCTTGCAGCAAAGTTGAGGATTCCCTTTGTATCTATGGTTATTGGAATCGATAATATTGAAAATGGATATGCAATTGTAAGAAGAGAACTTGAAGGGGGTCTACAGGAGCGTATAAAAATTTCTTTACCCTGTGTAATGTCAATCCAGACAGGCATTAACGAGCCAAGATATGTCTCCATTATGGGAATACGGAAGGCATCCAAAGTGGAAAGAAAGGTTCTTAAAGCATCTGATTACCAGGAAAATGTTGAGAACATGATTGAGCTTACCAGATGGGTATATCCGCTGAAAAAGGAAGGCGCAACACTTTTGAGCCCAGATCTGGAGAATGCATGTAAAGAGTTATTGAATATACTGAAAGAAAAGGGGGTGTACCAATGAGCTATGCACTCGTTGTGGCAGAAACAAGACGCAATATTTTTGAAGAGAGAAACATGGATTCCATCGGATTATGCTCCCTTATGGGGAAAGATGCGTTTCTTCTGATTCCTTTTGGTGACTATAATGTAAACGAACAGTATTTAAACGGCATAATTAAGGTAAAAGTTGAAGAATCGATGTTTTTAAACCCTGTAGTCATGGTCAATATCCTTGAAAAGATTATGGCATCGCATGGAAAGCCATACTTAATGGTCTTCACAAACTCCGCTTCAGGGACAGAATTGGCTTCCTATGCTGCAGGATATTTTAATGTGCCTATTATCACAGATGTTAGCGCCTATGACAAAGAACGGGGAACGTTTTCTAAGAGTTATTATTCAGACAAGATATTCGGCGAATTTAAACCATCCGGAGAGGGCACCTTCATCATTACTGTTCGAAGCGGCAGTTTTAAGGAAAATCTTTGTGATAGAAATGCTAATCCATCTTTGGAAATCGTTGAAGATGTGGAG
Organism: Deltaproteobacteria bacterium ADurb.Bin026; assembly: GCA_002071245.1. Lineage (GTDB taxonomy): Bacteria > Desulfobacterota > Syntrophorhabdia > Syntrophorhabdales > Syntrophorhabdaceae > MWEV01. The sequence goes on along the minus strand of MWEV01000182.1, from coordinate 3,457 downwards.
ACAAATACCACACGGACTTTTATGGAGTTTGTGGAAGAGGAGAAATCAGGCATCGATATAACTAAAGCAGAATTCCTCCTATCTATCGGAAGGGGGACTGGCAACAACGAAGAGGTTGCTGAGTATGAAGAACTTGCAAAACTTTTAAAGGCAGTTATATCAGGCTCAAGGCCTGTCATTGACAAATTGTGGTTGCCCAAAACACACCAGGTGGGTACATCAGGAAAAACAGTGAAGCCAAAGGTATATCTTGCAATGGGCATCAGCGGTGCTTTCCAGCACATCGCGGGGATGAAGGATTCAGACTGTATCATTGCCGTCAACAAAGACCCCGAAGCCCCTATTTTTCAATATGCACATTATGGCATTATAGGCGATATGCACAAGGTGAGAGACAAACTGAAAGAGATGCTGAAAGAAGGTTAGAGGATCTGCATCTATAAAGGATTGTTATGAATAAGGTACTTGTTGTTGGTGGTGGAATAGGAGGTATAACGGCTGCCCTTGAGCTTGCGTCATGCGGAGTAAGTGTGACAATGCTTGAAGAAGGCCCGTCCATCGGCGGCAGAATGATACAACTCGACAAAACATTTCCTACTCTCGATTGTTCTACCTGCACCCTTTCTCCAAAAATGGTCGAGGTTTCACTCGACCATAACATCGAATTGCTCACTTGGGGGAAACTAATTGCCGTAGAGAAGATAAGCCAGAAGTTTCAGGTTACAATTCTAAAAAAGGCGAGATACATTGACACAAAGAAATGCACAGCATGCGGAAACTGCTCTTCAGTTTGTCCGGTTGTCATGAAAAGCGAGTTCAACATGGGTATAGGTTCAAGAAAGGCGATTTACATCCCTTTTCCGCAGGCGATTCCCAACAAGGCAAGTATTGACAAACGCGAAGATCGCCCCTGCAATGCCGCATGTATCGATGCATGTCCGATAAATACAAATGTTCCCGGGTACCTCAAACACATCAGCGAGGGAAGGTTCAAAGAGGCTTATATGCTCATAAGGGCAACAAACCCTTTTCCTTCCGTATGTGGCAGGGTTTGCTATGCTCCCTGTGAAACGGTATGTAACAGAGGTCAGCTCGATGACCCTCTTGCCATTCGTGACCTTAAACGTTTTGCTGTCGACCAATTCGATATTGATTTGCTTGAAGTTCCAAATATTACCAAGACAGGTAAAAAGGTTGCAGTAGTAGGCGCCGGGCCCGCAGGTCTTGCATGTGCCTATAATCTTTCTTTGGAAGGCCATGATGTAACCGTTTTTGAAGCACTTCCTGAGCCAGGAGGTATGCTGCGTTATGCAATACCTGAGTACAGGCTTCCTAAGGAAGAATTAAAAAAAGAGATCAATTATATAATAAAGCTTGGCATTGAAATTAGATGCAATATTGAAATAGGCAAAGATATTAAGCTCGAAAATATTAGGGAAGATTTCGATGCCGTCTTTATAGGAACAGGCGCCCCAAAAGGATTACCCCTTGGTGTAGACGGAGAAGAACTCCAGGGCGCAATTGACGGGATTGGGTTTTTGCAGGATGTGAACCGCGGTAAAAAGATAACACCGGGCAAAAATGTTGCGGTAATAGGTGGAGGAAATACAGCCATTGACTGTGCAAGAACCGTAAAACGTCTTGGCAGCAAAAATGTAACGCTTATCTACCGAAGAACGCGTGATGAAATGCCTGCTGCTGACGAAGAGGTTGAAGCGCTTCTTCATGAAGGGATAGAGATAAAATTCCTCACCACGCCGGTACGTTTTTACGGTGAAAACGGACACCTTTCGCATATGGAGTGTATTAGTATTGAGCTTGGAGAGCCCGATTCAAGCGGTCGCAGACGTCCAATTCCCATCAAAGATTCTGAATTTACTGTATCAGTTGACATGGTAATCAAGGCATTAGGCCAGACACTTCAAACCTCTTTTGCTGAAGGAATTGGTCTGGCATTTAAGAAAAATGGCACCATTGAGGTTGACCCCCTCACCAATTCGACAAATATTGAAGGTATTTTTGCAGGTGGCGATGTTTCAACAGGGCCAGCATATGTTGTAGATGCAATTGCTGCTGGTTATAGGGCTGCCAAATACATAAACTGTTTTCTCAAGGGTGAACAGATAGACGAGATACATACAGGAAAGAAACCAGAAAAACTTACTGATTCAGAAGTGGCTAACCTTTCCACAAGATTTTCCTGTTCAAATCGCATAAAAATGCCCGAAGCCTCCGTCGAAGAAAGAATCAAGAATTTCAATGAGGTAACCATAGGATACAGCACAGAAGAAGCACGTGCAGAAGCATCACGATGTCTTGCCGGTAAAATCGAGGGATGCATACAATGTGGAGAATGCGAAAGGATATGCGAAGTAAAGGCAATTGACCATCATATGCAAGACGAATTGTTAACTGAATTGTTCGATGGAATTATTCTGGCTCCAGGTTTTGACCTCTACGATCCAACGGAAAAAAGAGAATATGGCTATGGCATTTTAGATGGTGTCATAACTGGCATAGAATTTGAACGTATCTGTTCTGTTACTGGTCCGACAGGTGGGGACATCCTCTTAAACGGCAAGGTTCCAAAACGATTTTATTTCATACAGTGTGTTGGTTCGAGGGACAGACAAAGCAATGCACGTTTCTGTTCAAGGGTTTGCTGCATGTACACGGCAAAACATGCGAGTATCGTTAGAGACAGGATTAAAGACGCTGAGATTTATGTATCATATATAGATGTAAGGGCATATGGCAAGGGCTATGAAGAGTTTTACAAGAATACACAAGAAAGCGGTACCATTTATATTAGAGGTGTACCGGGTGAAATATCTAAAACCGAAAATGGGCTTCTAGTGCGCGTAGAAGATATGTTAAGCGGTGAAATGCTCGAGATAGAAGTGGATGTCGTGGTTCTTGCTACAGGGGTTAGACCTGCAAAAAGTATCGAAGAACTCAGACAAATCATGTCGTTAGAAATAGATGAATACGGTTTTATCAAGGCTGATTCGATTAGTCCGTCACGCACGAATGTCGATGGTATATTTGTTTGCGGCATGGCATCCGGACCGAGGGACATACCTGATACAGTTGCATCGGGAGGCGAAGCAGCGGCGAGGTGTCTGGAATACATTGTGTCTGGAAATGAAGAATTGCTGGTTGTGGGCAGCACATGAAACAAAAGCGAATTATGTGTAATGTTTCAAGGCTAAAGGACATGTTTTAATATGAAAACAGGAATATTTATCTGTCATTGTGGTCACAACATAAAGCATACGGTAGATGTTAAAAAATTGAGCGAATTCTTTAAAAAATATCCAGGCGTGTCTGTATCCGAGGATTATGTTTTTGTTTGTTCAGAGCCTGGCCAGGATTTGATTAAAGACAAGATTATTAAAGAAGGTCTTGACCGGGTAATCATTGCATCATGTGCGCCTTCGCTCCATGGAGAAATGTT
>MWEV01000181.1 GCA_002071245.1 Deltaproteobacteria bacterium ADurb.Bin026 | reverse complement strand
TCAGTGAAACATCCATTTTTTTGATTTTAATCTCACACTTGGGAAAACTAACCGATATACCTTCAATGCTAAGTTTATCAATAAGTATACCGCTCGTCTTTGTGATATCGATTTTTGCAGGTACAAGTTTCAGCGTTGTTTCAATTATAAAACGGTTACCCCTTTCCGTGCCAACCATCCAGCCAATTACTGATGCGGTAAAAAGCAATGCAACAGCAATTGCTGAAAGGATAACCCATCGCCTCATTATCATATTCTTATTCCTATAGTAAAATGCACTTTAAAGTCAGGATTGCTGACGTTTAGCTGCCTTGCAATATCCAGATTAAGCGAGCCTATAGGTGTATAATAACGGATACCCATGCCAGCGCCCTGCATTAGATCCATATTGGTATATTTATTAAATGCATTTCCCGAATCATAAAAGGCTACTACCCCCCAATCATCGCCTATTGCCCTTTCCAGTTCAAAATTTAATACAAGCATATTTTTACCACCCACCACATTCCCGTCTTTGTCTGTTGGCCCTAAAGACTGGTAGCTGTAACCCCTCACGCTTCTACTGCCACCCGCAAAAAAGCGTATTGAAATAGGCAGTTCTTCAGATGCACCGTCTATTGAAGATGTACCAAAACGGCCCCTTGTCAAAAACGACATGCGCGCAGGAAGCTTTACCATGATTTCAGCATTTGTAATAAATTGAATAAAATTTGAATCTGAACCAATCGTTTTATGCGCACCCCTGAACTCTAAATCATAATAATAACCCTTTGTCGGATGGATGATACTGTCATACTTTCTATCTGAATATCTGATACCCGGCATCATAAGAAATGTATTTGTGCGTTCATTCCCTGCCGTGGAGTGTTCCTTTTGCAAACGCACATATAAAGATCCGATTTGTTCGATCCCAAAACTTCTGGTATGTTCACCTTCCAGAGAAAAAACATTCGTTGTTTTATCCGAAACATCTTCATGTTGAAGCCCCATAGTAAAAGCCGTGAAACTCCTGAAATCCTTTTCGTCAGGAAAGACATACCTCGCTGCCAGGCCTTGAAGTGTCTGACTTGCCTGTAGCTCCGTACTCAACTGATGCCCCGAATTAAAAAAATTGACATCCTGATACTTTACGGTACCTCTTACACCAGTATCTGTGCCATATCCAATCCCAAATCTGAGGCGCTTAGGCGGGGAAGGCACAAGTTTCACCTCTATAGGAACACTATCTTTCTGTGCATCTTCCTTTTTGGGATTTACTATAACTTCTTTGAAACGATCTGCTCCGACAAGATTATATTGTGTTTTAGCAATTTTTGCGTATGAAAAAACATCGCCAGGTTTAAAATCGAGGTACCTTTTAAGAAAACGTACAGGATAAATCTGAGCACCGACAAAGGTAACATCACCAAAATGATATTTAGGTCCTGTTCTAAACACGAGCTTAATATAAGCTGACAAAGAGCTTAATGTTATATCTATGACATGTGTAGAAAAATCTGAGTCGAGATAACCAAGTTCAATAGCCTTATCGTGAAGCCTATTCTTTATTAGTTCATATTTGTCATGACGAAGGATGTCGCCTTCAGAAAACGGAAGGTGAGATATGATATCCTTTAGTTCACCTTCACTTTCACCTGGACCATCGATGACTATGTTTGTAGCCTTTATAAGTATTGGTTCACCTGCCTTAACACTGACATGTATGACATATGAACCTTCACCTGTTTTATCAAGTGATGTTGTTGTTTCTGATTTGTAAAAACCTAACGGTTGAAGCGCACCGCTGACCTTCTGGGGCACCTGACGCATAAAACGCCTAAGCCATACCATATCAATTTTTCCGTCTTTTATTATGTTCTCTGGTAGTTTAAGGACAGATTCTGTGTTTTTCAGTAACTCACTGGATAACCCATCTATCGCAATACTTAAAGATTCGCTTTCAGCATAAGACAATGATGCTAATGTTAATATCACTGCAACAATGACACTACATTTAAAAAAAAACAGATGTTTGTTTGATTTCATAATGAAAGTTTTATCATACCATTAAACGGTTTAACAATAGCATCATTTTCCAAAATAGCTTCTTTGTTTGAAACATGAAAAATGCTTTAAAATTACATCACTATTCCTTATCAGGTATTCGAAATGTCCCAAAAATACATTACCCAAACCATCATCCTATTGATTTATCAAGACTTTTGATGTATTATATCAAAGATAGTCACAAGCTTCATTGAACCATTCATACCATAAAATGATACGAGGGAGCATGAAACAGAGCAATATTAGAAATATAGCAATCATCGCACATGTTGACCATGGAAAAACAACGCTCGTAGACCAATTCTTCAGACAGAGCGGCATGTTCCGAGATAACGAAGTGGTGGAAGAACGTCTTATGGATTCCATGGATCTCGAAAAGGAGCGTGGGATAACAATTACATCCAAGAATGGTTCATTCATATATAAGGACTTTTTTATAAACATCATCGATACACCAGGGCATGCTGACTTCGGAGGCCAGGTAGAACGTGTGCTAAAGATGGCTGATGGCGTTCTTCTTCTTGTTGATGCAGCGGAAGGACCTATGCCGCAAACACGTTTTGTCTTAAAAAAGGCGCTTGCTTTGAAAATGCCTGTGATTGTAGTGATCAATAAAATAGATAAACCCGCGGCAAGATGTGAATGGGTCTTGGACCAAATATTTGACCTCTTTGTAAAATTAGACGCCCCCGATGATATACTCGATTTTCCATTCATATATACATCTGCAAAGGCAGGCTACGCAACTTTCGATTATAATATAAAAAATGGAACGATGATCCCCCTTTTTGATCTGATTGTCGACGCCGTTCCACCCCCTGTAGGAAATCCAAACGCCCCGTTACAAATGCTCGTAAGCTCTCTTGCCTACTCCCCTTTCCTTGGTAGACTCGCTATAGGAAAAATCACATCCGGATTATTCAACATCAATAAAGAGGTTATCGTTTCAAAGGCAGACGGCTCAACTATGCCTGCCCGCATCACAAAAATATATCGCTTTAAGGGCAGTGGCAAAGAAGAGTTGGAGACCGCCGGTGTAGGTGAAATAGTGGCGGTTGCCGGAATGGACGCCATTACGGTCGGTGAAACATTAACTGACCCTGATAATCCAATGCCGCTTCCTGGTATAGAGATAGATCCCCCGACAATATCAATGAACTTTATACCTAATGATTCGCCATTCGCAGGAAAAGAAGGTAAATTTCTCACGTCAAGACACATCCGTGAAAGGCTTATACGAGAAACCCTCTCTGATGTTGCCCTTGTTCTTGAAGAACTGACCGATACAATCGGATACAAGGTATCCGGAAGAGGAGAACTCCATCTTTCCATTCTCATCGAAAAGATGCGCAGAGAAGGTTATGAATTCCAGGTCACAAGACCAAGGGTTATATTTAAAGAAAGCGAACAAGGAAAGCTTGAACCATATGAAGAATTAACCATTGATGTCGATGAGCAATATTCAGGAAAGGTGATAGAAAACCTTGGCAAAAGAAAAGGTCTGATGATAGAAATGCATCAGCACAACGGCATGGTAAAAATGCTGTATAGAATTCCAACAAGAGGACTCATCGGTTTTCGGTCTGAATTCATGACCGAGACAAAAGGTATGGGTACAATGAGTTATATATTTGATGGTTACGATAGGTATGCCGGAGAAATGAGAAACAGAAATAACGGCGGTCTCGTTGTAATGGAAGAATGTATTACTGTAGCGTATGCGCTATTCAACCTCCAGGAAAGAGGTCAATTGTTTCTTGGCCCAGGTGAAAAGGTTTATGGCGGCCAGATCATCGGTGAACATAGCCGTGAAAATGACATAGTGATAAACCCGGCAAAAGGAAAAAAACTAACGAACATGAGGGCTGCCGGCTCTGATGATGCCGTTATCCTTACACCTTTCAGAAAGATGAGTCTGGAGGATTGTATTTCTTATATTAATGAAGATGAACTCGTCGAAATAACACCTCGTTCCATAAGGCTTCGCAAGACGATTCTTGACGTAACGCAGCG
>MWEV01000180.1 GCA_002071245.1 Deltaproteobacteria bacterium ADurb.Bin026 | reverse complement strand
CTGATGCACTTAGGTTATGATGGTAACATATACCATGAAATATTTCGCCATATTGCTTTTGGCCACATTGTTTGCTTCTATATTCCATGATAGGGGAAAATGCGATGATGCCCCCTGCCCACTTAGAAATACAAGGCAGATCGTTGTTGTCAGGTCCAAGACATGGGATGCCTTTGAGGCGTCTATGTCTATCTATGAAAAGAAAAACGGAGTATGGCAAACAATAAAACAAGGAATACCTGTTGTTCTTGGCAGAAACGGTCTTGGGTGGGGCAGAGGCTTTGATATCGACTACAATACGGTTGACAGTAATGCCCCTGTGAAAAAAGAGGGCGACGGCAGGGCACCATCAGGCATATTTGGAATAAATCTGGCGTTTGGTTTCCCTGAGAAACCTCATTATGTGAAATTGCCATACATAAAACTGACAGATCATATAGAATGTGTGGACGATGTGGCATCAGTGTACTACAATCGTATCATCGACAACTCGAAGGTAGAGGTTCACGACTGGAAAAGCTCTGAAAAGATGTCAACGATAGATGTCTATAGGGCAGGTGTACTTGTAGAACACAATACGGGGTCGGTTGAGAAGGGGTGTGGATCATGCATATTTTTACACGTATGGGATTCGCCTGATAAGCCTACCTCGGGCTGCACCGCAATGTCAGAAGACGACCTTGCATTTTTGATTGGATGGCTTGACCCTGCAAAGGCTCCACTCCTTCTTCAGTTTACAGAGGACATATATAAACGTATAAAAAATGACCTTTCTCTTCCTTGAACCGTAATAAATACAAATCCTAATACTAACAACAAAATAGCGATCAAACGCCAAACTCAAATATTTAAATTTCGAACCTTTTTCAAGGACTATACTGAACATCTTTTTTGTAAATCGCTTTTGCCCATTGAAAATTGTAATTTATTTGTTTATTGTAATTTGGTTCTTGGTTATTATAATATGGTATGGACAATCCGTTAAGCCTCCTTGAAAAATGTACTCTATGCCCTCGGGAATGCTGTGTAAACAGACTTTGCGGAGAAATAGGTTTTTGTGGCATAGGCAATGATATTGTCGTTGCACATTATGGCGCACACTTTGGTGAGGAAACACCCATCTCCGGTTTACGGGGGTCTGGAACGATTTTTTTCAGCTCCTGCAACCTACATTGTATATACTGTCAAAATTACCAGATAAGCCAAACAACGACAGGGGAAAGGATCACCGTTGATGGGCTTGTCGATATCTTTTTTGAGCTGAAACAGATGGGATGCCACAATATAAACCTTGTAAGTCCGGTACCTTATATACCGTTCATCGCCGTTGCAACCAAACGGGCAATATCGAAAGGGATAGGAATCCCATTTGTCTACAATACCAATGCTTACGAACAAGTCCACGCATTGCGACTACTTGACGGACTTATCGATATATATCTACCCGATTTCAAATACTGGAATTCCAATATTGCTGAGCGATTTTCAGAAACACCAAAAGGCAAGGGGTATTCGGAGTATGCAAAAAATGCGATAATAGAGATGAAAAGACAAACAGGTAATCTTGTAATAGAGAACGGTGTCGCAAAAAGGGGTATACTTATAAGGCACCTTGTACTCCCTGCCAATCTTGCAGGTTCTTTGAATATCCTAAAATGGATAAGAGATACGCTCGGAAAGGATACATACATAAGTCTTATGTCCCAATATTATCCAGTATATCAAGCACATAAACATCCTATGTTAAATAGGAAAATCAGGTATGACGAATACAATGAACTTGTAATGTTTCTTTCGAAGAATGGTTTTGAAAATGTCTTTATTCAGGAATTGGAAAGTGCAGCCCTATTTTTGCCTGATTTTAGAAAGAAAAAGCCTTTTTAGTATGAACGTATGGCTTGAAGATAATGAACGGCAAGAAACAATAAAAAAGGTTTAACTGGACCCCAAGCCTTATAGGGTAAGGTATAGGTTAAAAATAGAAATTTTTATAACTACATGAGAGGAGGAGTTTATGGAACTTAAAACAGTAACCATCGATATACCAGAAGGGCTAAACATCATCATCGGTCAATCGCATTTTGTAAAAACAGTTGAAGACATGTATGAGATACTCGTGGGCTCATCGCCCTCTCTGAAATTCGGTATCGCCTTCTCCGAGGCAAGCGGACCATGTCTTGTGAGATACGAAGGCAATGATGAAGACCTTATGAGGCTTGCATCGGAGACATCCTTTTCGTTATCCTGTGGCCATACTTTTGTTGTTTTTATGAAGGATGGATTTCCTATAAACGTCCTTAACGCTATAAAAATCTGCCAGGAAGTCTGTCACGTTATATGCGCAACAGCAAACCCGTTGCAGGTAATCGTTGCCGAGAATGAACAGGGCCGTGGTATAATGGGTATTATCGACGGCTCCAGACCAAAAGGCATTGAAACCGCTGAAGACAAAAACCAGAGGAAGGAACTCCTCCGCAAATTCCGTTATAAACTGTAGTTTGTTTTCTGGTTTTTGCGTATATACCGTACCAAATTGAACCTTGAACTTTGGATAAATAAAAGATACATTTACGCCTGAGATGAATAATCGAAAACTCCCTATATTTATCAACATTCCATACAGGCTTGTCGAGTCAAACATCGATAGGGTTGCAGGTCTTGGTGTAGGCGTTGAGATTTATGCGGAAAACAATTTTCTCGATGAGCTGGATATGGGCAATGTCAAGGAGTTGGGTAAAAAACTTCGTGATTACGGCATCTTGTGCACCGCCCACGCCCCCTTCATGGACTTGAATCCGGGAGGATACGACCGCAGGATCAGGGAGCTTTCAAAAGACAAGATCAAAAAGGCCGTTGAAATGGCACATAGACTTAATGCAATAAACATTGTATGCCATCCCGGTTACAACAAATGGTTTTATGACGGAAATGAGCAATTGTGGCTCGACAACAGTGTTGGGACATGGTCTGAGATCCTTGCAGAGGCAAAGGGTGGCCCCTTTGTACTACTCGAAAATATATTTGAAGAAACACCATCTACCCTAATTGCACTGTATAATTATTTTAAGGGCAAGGATTTATTTTTTTGTTTCGATTCGGGTCATTTTAACCTATTCTCCAAAGTTCCCATTGATGCTTGGCTTATCCCTCTAAAAACCCGAATCCGGGAGATGCATCTCCACGATAATCACGGAAAATCCGATGAACATCTCCCGATAGGTATGGGCACATTTCCGTTCAGAGAATTGAGGGGTTTTATCAAACAACTATCAGGTATTGTATATACATCAGAATTCCACAGTGAAGCCCATGCAATGGAGAGCATCAAAAACCTCAAGGAGTTTGTAATGTAGCCGTTTATGAAGATAAGGGCATAAGGGGTCGCAAAATAATGATTCCTGCCTTTCCTTCAATATACTCATCCAGGGGTTGGTCGATAACCTTTTCGCATTGTTCACGGGAAGACGCATGCCTTAAAAAGGTTTTACCCTTTTTTACAATAATGCCCACGTGGGATACATCCAGACCTGGCAGTTCAGAATATACCCCCACATAATCCCCTGTCATCATTTTATTGATAACAGACGCATCCATTTCACAAGCGGGGATATATGCAATCTCTCTTTTTCTTGGTCTAACACCCTGTAAAAGACATGTTCTGTCCTGATTTTCGTTTAGGATTTTTATAATCTTTTTTGTCTTGTCACCACCAATCACACCTGTCACATCAAGGACATACCTCCTGTTGAACTCCGCCCAATCCGTAAAAAAATGGTTCCGCTTTCTATAGTCAACTTCACCGGATTGATAACGGATTCTCTTCAGGTTTTCTTTAAATTCGTCAAACGAACCTGATAAGCGCATGGCTTCAACATAGTCAATAAAGGTAAAACAATCTAAC
>MWEV01000179.1 GCA_002071245.1 Deltaproteobacteria bacterium ADurb.Bin026 | reverse complement strand
CTGAAGAATGAATTTTCGTGGAGGATAGTTGTTGCATGCCCATATACAAATCTGAAGGGAATGCTTGCGATGGGGGCTTATCCGTGTATCAAGCCAGGCGATACCATAAGACAACATAAAACAGACAAAACCGTAGAGTTGAGGGGTGAAAATGCACACATAGATCTTAAGAAGAAACGTAAACTCATATACCTTATTGGTGATACCTCTTTTGATATCCTACCAGATTGTGATTATCTCATCTACCAGAATGCCTTGCCAGTGAAATCGTCCCGCGCACCTGACTTAATCCTGCCCGTAAGCCTTTTTACAGAGTCTTCGGGCACGATAATCAACATCGAGGGCAGGGTTTTGCAGGTTAAAGAGGCGGTAGCGCCATATATGGATTCGAAACCCGATTGGTGGATATTGAAACGCATTGCTAAAAAGATCGGCAGACCGGGCATGAAATTCAACAATGTCGGCTCTATACAGGGTGAAATCAAAAAGATCATAAAAGGTTTCCCTGCAGAAAAGAGGCGCGTTGAATTTAAAAGAATTGCATTAAAGGGGACGGTTAAGAAACACGGACAGGGCATGCCTGCTGCATGGAAAAGCAGTTACAGGGGTGTGCCGCTTGGAGATGTTGTTTCCGGCATAAAGGTCATTGAATCAAAGCGCATGTTCACCGTGCAAGAGCGGCCGACGCGTGCCCCGTTGATTGAGTGGAGGGCAATATGAACAGCATTGTAGAACGAAGGATGATTGTCCCCAATATGCACCTACTAACCATCGAGGCGCCTGATATCGCCTCAAAAGTGAAACCGGGCCAGTTTGTCATTGTACGCGCCAACGATGAAGGTGAGCGTATTCCGCTGTCTGTTGCGGACTGGGACGAAGAAAGAGGTACCATAACGATTGTATTTATGGAGGTTGGTGCATCTACAGGTGCACTTGCGTGTCTTGATGAAAAAGATACTGTATCAACGTGTGTCGGCCCACTTGGAAACGAGACCGAGATAGGCAACTTCGGCACTGTCGTATGTGTGGGCGGGTGTTATGGTATTGCAAGCCTTTATCCAGTAGCAAGGGCCTTGAAAGAAGCGGGTAACAAGGTGATCATGGTGTTTGAGGCAAGGAGCAGCTACCTCATCTATTGGGTTGACAGATACATCAAACTGGTAGATAGGGTATTCAACATTACAAGGGATGGGAGCTTAGGCTATAAAGGCCATATTACGTGTCTGCCGGATGTTATTCACGGCTTGCAAAATCCACCCGACAGGGTTATTGTCAACGGGTGTACATTTCTTATGGCTCGTGCGTCCGAGATGACAAGAGGACTTGGCATACTAACGGTGGTAAACCTCAACCCAATTATGATTGACGGCACCGGGATGTGTGGGGTGTGTCGCGTTACGGTAAAAGGAAAGATGAAGTTTGCGTGTGTTGATGGTCCTGAGTTCAGTGGTCATGAGGTCGATTGGAAAGAATTTCTCGCTCGCAGAAAGGCTTATCTCGAGGAGGAAGCCCTCTTTTTTAGGCGTAGCGAACCAAAACAGGCAGTTCATAAAGAGGTTAAATGTCAATATGAATCCTGAAAAAACAGAAAAAATGTCAAAAATTGATTTAAACCGTAATGATATGCCTAAACAGTCTCCTGAAATCCGAAGGCATAATTTTAATGAGGTTGCCCTTGGTTACACGGAAGAGCTTGCCATAAAAGAGGCAAAGCGTTGTCTCCAGTGCAAAAAACCAAAATGCAAAACAGGCTGTCCTGTAGAGATAGATATCCCTGATTTTATCTCTTGCATTGTAAAAGGTGATTTTTCTGCCGGAATCAAGAAACTCAAGGAAAAAAACTGTTTGCCTGCTGTCTGTGGGAGGGTATGTCCACAGGAATCTCAGTGCGAGTCACAATGTATTTTGGCGAATAAAAAGGGAGAGATAGCAATAGGAAGGCTGGAGAGATTCCTTGCTGACTGGGAGGCAAAACAGGGGAGCGTTGATATGCCTTCAAAGGCAAAGCCTACAGGTAAAAAGGTTGCAGTAATTGGTTCCGGCCCTGCCGGTATCACTGTAGCGGGTGACCTTATCCTTCTTGGCCATGAGGTGACGATATTTGAGGCGTTGCATAAAGCTGGAGGGGTTTTGACTTATGGCATTCCGGAGTTTCGTCTGCCAAAGGCTATAGTTGCAAGAGAGGTCGACTATGTGCAACGTTTGGGAGTGAAAGTGGTGACAGACTATGTTGTCGGTAAAACACGTTCTATAGACGAATTACTTAAGGAGTTTGATGCAGTGTTTGTAGGTACGGGTGCAGGGTTGCCATGGTTTATGGATATACCGGGCGAGAATCTGAATGGTGTGTATTCTGCAAACGAGTATCTGACCCGTATGAATCTTATGAAGGGCTACCAGTTTCCTAAGTCATCCACGCCCGTCAAGAGGCATGTCCGGGTGGCTGTGGTCGGTGGAGGCAATGTAGCAATGGATTCTGCGCGGACCGCATTGCGTATGGGGGCAGATGAGGTGAGGATTATTTACAGACGTTCTCATGCAGAGTTGCCCGCAAGGCTCGAAGAGAGTGAGAATGCAGAAGAGGAAGGCGTGATCTTTAATATGCTCACGCTGCCCGTGCGATATATTGGAGATGAAAACGGATGGCTCACGGAGATCGAATGTATCAAGATGGAGCTCGGCGAGCCCGATGCATCAGGGAGGAGAAGGCCTATTGAGATACCTAATTCCAATTTTCGTATACAGATGGACGCGGTTGTATGTGCTATAGGAAACAGTCCGAACCCACTTGTTCCTTCTACTACCCCTGGTCTTCAGACGACACGGCGTGGGACCCTTGTGGCTGATCAAGAGACTGGAAAGACGACAAAGGAACGTGTCTGGGCCGGTGGGGATATCGTCACAGGTGCGGCCACTGTAATACTTGCGATGGGTGCAGGAAGAAAGGCAGCACGCTCGATACATAAATACCTCGAGAAAGGGAAATGGTAGAGGGAAAGAGAGAAAGAAATAAAGGGTTCAAGGATTCGGAGAAAGAAAGGGTTCAAGGATTCGAGGATTCGGAGAAGCGAAGGGTTCAAGGATTCGAGGATTCAAGGATTCAAGTGGAGAAAGACAGAGGGTTGGAAGGTTAGAGGGTTGGCAGAAGGCAGAAGTCAGAAGGCAGAAGTCAGAAGACAGAAGTCAGAAGACAGAAGGCAGAAGACAGAAGACAGAAGTCAGAAGACAGAAGACAGAAGACAGAAGGCAGAAGACAGGAGACAGAAGTCAGAAGACAGGAGACAGAAGTCAGAGGGATAGAGGGTTGGAAGGTTGGAGGTGTAGCTAAACATCCAAACATCTAAACATCCACACATCCAAACATTTACACATCCACACATCCAAACCTCTAATCCTCTATCCCTTTTAAAGACAAAGGGTTTAAGATATTTATTTTGATTAAACAAACTGACACAAAAAAAAACATATTTTTTGATGACGGCACTTTTAAAATCACCGTCAACGTTAGTAAGTGCAGAAAATGCTCATATTGTATACAGATATGTCCGGCAAAGGCTATAAAGCTTGGAAAGGACAGCATAAAAATATTTCTGGAACGTTGTATTTTTTGTGGTAGCTGCATCACCGCATGCCCACAGCATGCCCTCGGTTATGAAAGTGCTATTGAAAAAGTGAAGGAACTTTTGTCTGAAAATGAAAAGACGGTTGCCTGCATTGACCCGGCCTTTCCAGCGATGCACGACATTGGAAGCGCAAGACAACTTGTCACCGCCTTGAAGAGTGTGGGATTTAAAGAGGTATGGGAAGGTGCTTTCGGCGCTGAATTGATCAGTCAGCAATATAGAAAATTACTTATCGACGGTACCGACAAGACATTGATATCGTCTTTCTGTCCAGTGGTTGTCTTTTATATTCAAAAATACCTGACACAATTGATCCCCAATATTGCGCCTGTGGTATCGCCTATGATAGCTATTGGAAGGGTTGCACGTGCAATAAAAGGACCTGATTGGAGAATTGTCTATATAACCCCCTGCTTGGCACATATCAAAGAGGTGGCAGCACCTGAAGTAGCCGGCGCAATTGATGATGTGATTACGTTCCGTGATGTCAAACAATTATTTGACAGTAGAGGTATACAAAGCAATACACTTCCAGAGACGGACTTTGATGGACCAAGACCTTTCCTTGGAAGGGTAATATCTATAGTGGGTGGATTATATAGGAGTACAGGTGCACACTTTGATATTTTGATGGATGAAATTACCGGTACATACGGCCATCGTAGGGTCATAGGGGCGCTCAAACAGCTCGCATCAGGGCGTATCAAGGCAAAGTTCTTTGATTTTGTCTATTGCTCGGGGTGTGTTGACGGTCCGTTTACAGACACAGAATTATCCGTGCTTGGCAGAAGACAACTCGTAATTCGCTATGCAAAGGACGAAATGAGCCGGCAGGATGTCTCAAAGGTCATTGCCGAATTGGACAGTTTTGAACATATCGATCTTCACCGAGATTTTTTGAACATGGAGGAAAGACTGCCTACCCCTACAGAAGAAGAGATAAAAGATATATTGAAGAAGATAGACAAGTTGCCACCCAACCATAACATGGATTGCAGGGCATGCGGCTATCTGACATGCAGGGATAAGGCGATCGCCGTTGCCCAGGGTATTGCAGAGGCAGAGTATTGTCTTCCATATCTTCTCGAACAGAGCAAGAAGATATATCAGCAATTGAAAAAATCCCATAATCAATTGAAGATGTCTCACCAGGAATTAGAACAGGCGCAGGCTCATCTGCTTCGCACGGAAAAGCTTGCCTCTATAGGTCAGCTATCGGCAGGTGTTGCCCATGAAATAAACAACCCTCTCGGAACGATAATGATATATGCACACCTTCTCTTGAAGGGTATGGATAAAGATGACCCGAGAATAGAGGATATTGAGCTGATTATCGGAGAGGCAAACAGGGCAAAAGAGATCGTTCAGGGACTTTTGAGCTTTGCACGTGAGACGAAACTGCGACAGGGGTTGATGAATGTGAGCGATTTGCTTGAGGATGTGCTCAGCCTGGTTATTAATCAATCGCTTTTTCACAATATCAGGATAGAAAAATCATTTGTCCAGGATATGCCTATAATTGTTGCAGATGAGACAAAGCTGAAACAGGTTTTTCTTAATATTATACTTAATGCTGCACAAGCCATGGAAGGAAATGGAAAATTGACAATCAGTACGATAATTGATAAAAAACATATCAAGGTGAAAATTCAGGATACCGGCCCTGGAATTCCACCGGAAAATATGGGCAAATTGTTTTCGCCTTTTTTTACAACGAAGGAAAAAGGGACGGGCCTTGGGCTTGCCATTTCGTATGGTATTGTCGAACGACATGGTGGCAAGATAGATGTTGATTCTGAATTGGGGAAGGGGAGTACCTTTATCATTTCATTACCGATTTCTATTGACGAAGAAGACGAAAAATTTAAAAGGCATTTGAATAAATTATCGTCTCAAAATAAAATTACAGGGAGAAAGAATTATGGGCAAAAAAACTAAAATCTTACTTGTTGACAATGATGTGGATTTTATAGACCTCAACAAGGCGGTCCTTGAAAACAACGGTTTTGATGTTGCCGTTGCCTATGCGGGCAGAGAGGTGATGGATAAGGTCAAGTTTGAGCAACCAGACTTGATTGTGCTTGATTTGATGATGGAAAAGCATGATACTGGCTTTGCAGTTGCAAAGGCATTGAAGGCAGATCCTATTTATAAAGGTATACCTATCCTGATGCTTACTGCTGTGCTGGGAGAGACAGGAATGGATTTTAGCCAGGAGTTTGATGGTTACTGGATGAAGACCGATGCATTCGCCAACAAACCTTTATCGCCTGAAGAATTGATCAAAAGCATCAATGAGTTATTTGTCAAGAACAAAAAGGGGTGAGCCGTTTATAGGATTTTGACGGTCAGGGTGGTTAAACGGGTTTTAGAGGTTAAAGAGGCTTATATTGGGTGAGACAATAAATATATTGGTTGTTGACGATGAAAAGGGTATCCGGGAGGGGTGCCGTCGTATCCTTGCCAGTGAAGGTTATTCGGTTGATGTGGGCGTAAACGGCAAAGAGGGGCTTGAACTGGCAAAAGCAAAACAGTATGACCTGATCCTTGTAGATTTGATGATGCCTGTTATGGGCGGCATTGAATTGATGGAAGAACTGAGGCGATTTGATTCCGAGGTCATAATGATCGTTGTAACGGGTTTTGCGACGATTGAAACAGCGGTTGATGCGATGCGTCACGGTGCTTACGACTATATTCCAAAGCCCTTTACACCTGACCAACTGCTTGTAGTTGTAAACAGGGGGCTTGAAAAACGTAGATTAAGCCAACAGACATTGAGGCTTATGGAGGAAAGAGACCAGAAGCTTCTCGAGGTAGCAAACGAAAAATCCAAGCTACATACAATTGTAATATCAATAGCAGATGGTATCCTTGTAATAAATAGAGAACATCAGCTTGTATTGTGGAACCCTGCGGCAATAAAAATGCTGGGTCTGAGAGGGGGCCTGGAGGCCGGATCGGAGATAAACAGGATTATTCCTCAAAAGGACCTTGTCGGCGTTATAGATAAGGGTTTTAGTCCGGATTCGTCCCAATACACTGTTATATCTGAAGAGATTATTTTGCCGCCTCCTGATAAGAAGACAATCATGGTCAATGTGTCCAGGGTAAGAGATGAAGCAGGGAGGGATTTTGGTGTTGTTGCAACGCTGAACGATATTACGACACTAAAAGAGATAAATGAAATAAAATCACAATTTGTCACCATGGTTACCCATGAATTGCGTGCCCCGCTTTCTGCAATTGAGGGCTATCTTTCTGCATACCTGACCGGGGCAGCCGGTAGTGACCCTAAGATGTACCAGCAGATGATGGAAAGAGCAAGGCAAAGGGCGCATTCGTTGCTTGAATTGATAAATGATCTTCTCCAGTATAGCAGACTTGAATCAAAAAGTGTGACAAGGAAGAAGGAGCACCTTGATATATCAGAGATCATTGTCAATACTGTGGAGTTGTTTAAGGTTCAGGGGTCGGCGAAGGACATAAGATTCGAGTTGAATATCCCTGATTCATTTCCTCTTATCGAGGCCGATAGGTCAGAGATGGAGCAACTCTTTACCAACCTTATTTCGAATGCCATTAAATACAATGTAAAAAACGGCAGAATGATTGTCGATGCAAGGCCTGAGGGTCACTTTTTACATATTTCCGTTTCCGATACCGGGATAGGGATTGACGAGGAAAGCCTGCCGTGTGTATTCGACGAGTTTTACAGGGTATGCGGGCCGGAAACGAGGTATGTGACAGGGACAGGCCTTGGTTTATCTATCGTAAAGAAAATTGTGGAATCGCACTTCGGCCAGATAAAGGTGGAAAGTGAGTTAGGTAAAGGCACGACCTTTACAGTCATGTTGCCCATAAAACAGAATAAAGGTTAGGTTGATACCGAATTTATAAATTTAATAAAAGGAGATGTTATGTCAAAAGAACCAAAAACGAACGAAATAGTTGAGAAAAGGCAATTGGCACCTTCGATAACGCTTTTTAAGCTTTATGTGCCGGATATAGCGAAAAAGGCAAGACCAGGGCAGTTTGTGGTTTTGAGGGCAGACGACTATGCCGAGAGGATACCGCTGACTATTGCAGATTTTGACAGGGAGAAAGGACTCGTTACAGTGATTTTTCAGGTTGTCGGTACTTCCACGCAGAAATTGGATAAATTTCAGCAGGGTCAGATTATCCTCGATGTTGTAGGACCGCTCGGCAAGCCAAGCCACATAGAAAAATTCGGAACTGTTGTATGTGTGGGTGGTGGTGTGGGTGTGGCGCCTGTATACCCGATTGCAAAGGCCCTTTTTGAAAGAGGCAACGAGGTGATTAATATAATTGGTTCTCGTACGAAGGAGATGTTGATTCTCGAGGATGAGATGAAGGCTATTAGCTCAGAGCTGTTTGTAACTACAGATGACGGTACATACGGACATCACGGTTTTGTTACCGATGTGTTAAAGAAGCTTATCGCGGATAAAAAGAAGATCGACCTTGTAATTGGGATAGGCCCCATCATAATGATGAGGGCAGTTGCAGAGGTTACCCGTCCACACAATATCCATACGGTTGTGAGCCTTAACACGATCATGGTTGACGGGACAGGTATGTGTGGGTGCTGCCGTGCAACGGTTGGAGGTGAGACCAAGTTTGTATGTGTCGATGGTCCTGAATTTGATGGTCATAAAGTCGAGTTTAACGAGTTGATGATGCGCGGCAAGATGTATAACAGGGAAGAGCGTCGTGCAATGTGGGACCACAAATGCAAACTCGAGGCACAAGAAAAGGCGCTTAAAAAATCTAAGATTCGCGAACCCATGCCAGAACAAAATCCCAAGGTAAGGATGCAGAATTTCAATGAGGTTGCGCTTGGTTATTCGAGAGAGAGCGCAATACGCGAGGCGTCACGTTGTTTGAATTGCAAGAATATGCCCTGCGTGGATGGATGCCCTGTCAATGTGCAGATTCCTAAGTTTATAAAGAAGATAAAAGAAGGCGATTTTATGGGTGCCATACACACCATCAAGGAGACGAACAGTCTGCCAGCGGTATGCGGACGCGTATGTCCCCAGGAAACACAGTGCGAAGAGAAGTGCGTGCTCAACAAAAAGGGCCAGCCTATCGCTATAGGCCGTCTCGAGCGCTTTGCGGCAGATTATGAGTTGAGCCAGGGTGATGTGCGTGTGCCTGATATTCCAAAACCTACAGGAAAGAAGGTGGCAATTGTAGGTGCAGGCCCAGCCGGCTTGACAGTGGCAGGAGAACTTGCCAAGAAGGGACATGAGGTGACCATATTTGAGGCGCTTCATAAGGCAGGCGGGGTTCTTGTATATGGTATCCCGGAATTTCGTCTCCCTAAGGCGATAGTGCAAAGAGAAGTGGATTATGTGGGAAAGCTTGGTGTAAAGATCAAAGTTGATACGATTATTGGACAGACTACAACGGTGGATGAACTCTTTGCTCAGGGTTATGATGCGATATTTGTCGGTACTGGCGCAGGCTTGCCCTATTTTATGGATGTGCCTGGCGAGAATCTTAATGGCGTTTATTCTGCAAACGAATTTCTCACACGTGCAAACCTTATGAAGGCATATCTATTCCCTGAATACGATACGCCTGTCAGGGTGGGAAGCAAGGTGGCGGTAATAGGTGGAGGAAATGTGGCGATGGATGCCGCAAGGGTTTCAAAAAGGATGGGTGCTGACAATGTGTATCTCATATACCGTCGTTCGCGCGCGGAGATGCCTGCAAGGGCAGAAGAGGCTCACCATGCAGAAGAAGAAGAGATCGATTTCAGACTTCTCACTGCCCCTGTAAGGGTTATAGGCGATGAGAACGGTTGGGTCAAGGGTATTGAATGTGTGAAGATGGAACTTGGTGAACCCGATGCATCCGGCAGGAGAAGACCTGTTGAGGTGAAAGGCTCAAATCACATCATAGATGTGGACGTCATTGTTGTCGCCATAGGCCAAGGTCCTAACCCGATATTGACATCAACTACAGAGGGGCTCAAATTGCGCAAGACAGGCAATATCGAAGCTGATACAGAAACAGGCAGGACAAGCAGAAAGGGTGTGTTTGCCGGTGGTGATATCGTAACAGGTGCTGCAACGGTTATCCTTGCAATGGGTGCAGGCAGAAAGGCAGCGGCGTCTATTGACGAGTACCTGACGACAGGACAGTGGTAGAGGGAAAGGCAGAAAAGCGAAGGGTTCAAGGATTCGAGGGGTCGGAAAGGAAAGGGTTCAAGGATTCGAGGATTCGGAGAAGCGAAGGGTTCAAGGATTCGAGGATTCAAGGATTCAAGTGGAGAAAGACAGAGGG
>MWEV01000178.1 GCA_002071245.1 Deltaproteobacteria bacterium ADurb.Bin026 | reverse complement strand
GGGCTTATACCAAATAACGAGATGGGCACCCCAAAAGGGTCAAATCACAACCGTATGTTTCCGCAGGGTACTGCAATGACGGCTATCGTAACAAAAGTGGATACTTCAAGCGGCAAAATCACATTAAGTAGAAATCTTGCAAGCGAACAAGTTGCAAATGCCGATTTTGTTAATTACCAAGAACAGGTCAAAATAGATGAGAAATCCGCCCCTGGTTTTGGCAGTTTTGGTGAACTACTACAGGCAAAATTTAAAGGAAAAATTCCTTTTCATTGATTTTTTTTTATAAAAAAACTATAGTAGTATAAAAGTGAGACCATACATTAAGGTGCAAAGATGTGACGGCTGTGGCGAGTGTATTGACACCTGTCCGTATGATGTCTTCTCGCTGGAAAAAGGTAAAATCATAGTTATGAATCCTGAAGACTGCATTGAATGTTTATCGTGTATTGAACAATGTGCAGAAAAAGCGATCTATATGGATGATTGATGGGAAAAAAGACGGTATCACTACTTGACAAAAAGGCCGTTGATAGAACAATTACAAGAATTACACACGAAATTCTCGAAAAAAATAAAGGTTACGAAGACCTTTGTCTGATAGGCATCAGAACAAGGGGTATCTATCTCGCAAAAAGGATCAATGACAAAATTAAAGTGGTTGAAGATATTGTTCTTCCGCTCGGCATCCTCGACATTACCATGTACCGGGATGACATCTTCAAATTGAAATCCCCTGAAGTCAAAAAAACAGATATCCCATTTGACCTCAACAATATGACTATCATCTTAATAGATGATGTTATGCACACAGGAAGAACTACAAGGGCAGCAATTGATGCTATTATGGATCTTGGAAGACCGAAAAAGATTCAATTAGCTGTTCTTGTTGATAGGGGAGACAGAGAGCTCCCGATGCACCCGGATTATGCAGGCATCTTTTATAACGTAAGCCCGGAGGAAGCGGTGCTTGTAAGGCTTCGCGAAATTGATGGCAAAGATGAAGTCATCGTTGTGAGAACATAATGAAATGGAATAAAAAAGATCTCCTTGGTATCAGAGAGTTGACAAAGGAGGAGATCCTTTTTGTTCTCGACTCAGCAGATTCTTTCAAAGACATATCAAAAAGAGAGGTAAAAAAGGTACCCACCCTTCGTGGCAAAACTGTTATCACCCTCTTTTATGAACCAAGTACAAGAACAAGGACATCCTTCGAGATAGCGGCAAAACGTTTAAGCGCTGATACGATAAATATTTCAGCAAGCACAAGCAGCTACATCAAAGGCGAAACACTAAAGGATACTGCAAAAAACCTCGAATCAATGAAACCAGACGCCATTGTGATAAGACACAGTATGCCTGGCGCCCCACATATGTTATCGAAATATATGAAATCATCTGTAATAAACGGTGGAGACGGTGCACACGAGCACCCTACACAGGCCCTCCTTGACCTTTTTACCATAAGGGAGAAAAAAAACAGGATTGACGGACTCAACATAACTATTGTGGGGGATATTGCGCATAGCAGGGTGGCAAGGTCAAATGTTTTTGCATTGAGACACTTCAACACGCATATAACGCTTTGCGGACCACCAACGATGATTCCTCATGATATTGAAAGCCTCGGCATCCAGGTAGAATATAATGTGGAAAAGGCCGTGCAAGACGCCGATGTTATAATGATGCTCAGGATACAGAAAGAAAGAGGAGGCATTGCATATATACCATCCATTAAAGAGTATTCATCCATTTACGGCCTAAAGACAGAGCACCTGAAAAGGGCAAAAAAGGATGTAATCATTATGCACCCTGGTCCTATGAACAGGGGTATAGAGATTTCAGACGAGGTGGCTGATGGTCCGTATTCGGTTATACTCGACCAGGTTGAAAACGGTGTTGCCGTGAGAATGGCCACACTCTATCTCCTGATAGGGAGGGAGATTTGAAGATCCTCATTAAAAACGGAAGGGTTATTGACCCCAAAAATGGAAGAGATGAAATTCTCGATATATTTATCAATGGCAATATCATTGAAAAGATCGATAAAAATATCATGGAGAAGGGTGACAACATTCACCTCATAGATGCTTCAGACCTTGTCGTTGCGCCGGGATTGGTAGATGTACATGTTCACCTCAGGGAGCCTGGCTATGAGTATAAAGAATCGATAAAAACAGGCACTATGGCTGCTGTAAAAGGTGGTTTTACTACGGTTGTATGTATGGCTAATACAAATCCTGTAAACGATAACAAAAGTATCACGGAATATATAATCAAAAAGGCTAAATCAGAAGGGGCTTGCCGTGTTTTACCATGTGGTGCCATGACAAAAGGCTTGAAAGGTAAAGAACTTGCCGAGATTGGAGAGATGTACGAAGCAGGCATTGTGGCCATATCGGACGACGGTAAATCTATAAGAAATTCTGAAACATTGCGAAAAGCGCTTGAATATGCAAAACTATTCAACATACCTGCTATATCCCACTGCGAAGATGAAGATCTTTCAAAAGGTTTTGTGCATGAGGGTGGGGCATCTGTAATATCTGGTATCGAACCGATACCTGCAATAGCAGAGGAGATTATCGTTAAAAGGGATATGACGATAGCAAAATATGTCAAAACACCCATTCACCTAACGCACATCTCGACAAAAGGCAGTGTAGAATCAATTGGCGAAATGAAAAAAAAGTATGACCTCATCACATGTGATACATGCCCCCATTATTTTACATTAACAGACAGGGCAACGCTGTCGTTCGATACAAACACCAAGGTAAATCCACCATTAAGGTCGAAAGAGGACGTGAAGGCAATCAAGGAGGGGTTAAGAGAGGAGATAATCGACATAATTGCCACTGACCATGCGCCTCATGACCTAACATCAAAGGACGTGGAGTTTGATATCGCTTCTTCAGGAATATCAGGCCTTGAAACAGCGTTGGGTCTTTCCATGGCACTTGTACATGAAGGCGTGCTCTCCATGAGTATGCTTATCAAAAAATTTACAGAAAACCCAGCAAAGTTGCTTAATCTACCCTACGGTGGGCTTGCGCATGGAGATGCAGCCGACATAATTGTGTTTGATCCAGATTATGAGTGGACAGTAGATAAGA
>MWEV01000177.1 GCA_002071245.1 Deltaproteobacteria bacterium ADurb.Bin026 | reverse complement strand
AGACAGTATGTTGATCTGTAATTATAATTATACAGATAAAATTATTTGTCAAGAAAAAAATACGTTATTGTATAATTTATTATTATATTGTTAGACAGTAAGTAATATAATTAGACAGTATAATATAGACAGTTAGACAGTAAAGAAATATACATCTGCTTTTATTTTAAAATTAATTTTGCTCTTCTAATGATATATTTCACTCATAGCTGCCCAAAAACCAAGACCTCCATCGCCTATGGCAAGTAATGGGCCTTCTTCAAGACCTCTTTGTTTGAGACCAGACAGCAGTTCCATCCATGACAGCTTGCTCTCTCTATATCCGTCAAGGACAGCAACCAGCTCCTTGGTGCCGTCTTCTAATGCACCTATGATAATGATGAAGCATTGCTTTTTATTTTCAGGGTCTTCTAATCTAACATTGAAGTAGATGCCGTCAGCCCAGAAGTAGACATACCGCTTTCTGATTTTATTTATGTGCTGGTTTTGTTGTTGGCGAACCCAAAAAGATCGTTACGCCTTGCCTTTTTAAAAGAAAAGCCGCCCCGTGTTTATAAGCACGGGGCGGCCCAGACGCTCATTAACAGATAATCAGAAGGCGTATATGAACGTAAACCAAGCCCTCTGTCCTTCAACCATGTTCTTTGTCGCTGTCTCCCACTGGTATTTTAACTTGAAGAACATATTTTTGTAGTTGTAATGGAGCGCAGGACCGATGGCGAAATTTCTGCCCTTGTTTCCGTCGAAATTAACGGCTTCGTTCCTGATGCTGTCGTTCGTCGTCTGGTAGTAATAATACCCGTTCACGCCTGCGGCCCAGTTCTTCATGAAATGATAGCCTAAAGTGTAATCGGCATGAAATTCCTGGCCCGACCTGTACCCTGTATGGGTATTCGTTGTGTTGATGTTGTACATAAGTTTTGCCGACGCCTCAAAACCACTGTCGCTCAAATATGACAGGGCCGCCACTGGCATAAACGTCCAGTAGTTGTTCCCTGGATTGGCGGCATCATCCACGTCGTATGCCCCCGTGGGCATAAAGATCTCCAGGCCGCCTACGAGGTGGAATTTTTTACTGAAATGCCACCCGATCCCCGCGGCAACTGACGTATCCATAAGGCCCTTCTTGGTATCGGTCACGAGATCCCCTACATTCGACTTCGCCTCTTTGTGAATGTACGCAACAGGCTGGATTACATGGAGAAAAGGATCCCCGCCGAATATCTTGTTCTTGGCCACAAAAACATATCGCATGGCGTTAACAAGGGCATATCCCTTCACACTTGGTTTGCCGTGGGCTGGTACATCTTTCAGACTCGTGCCGTTGGGAGCCCTGAGATCTTCATAGTCGGTGATGTTGTAGAAAAGGAAATAATTGATGTAATAAGAGCCGGGAGGAGGCAGTGCCCCAACCATAAAATCCTCAACCCCATGTGGATAGTGGCCCAGACCACCCTCCACCGCCCCGACCCTCTCCGCGGAAACGGTGAGCATAAATGCGCTGAAAAGAACAATCAGCGCCACAAAACATCCCTTCCCGATAAACAGTCTTTTTTTCATACATACCCCCTTTTTTTTTAATAATCATCGGACCTTTGTAACGTCATGTTGCCTTTAACTGGATTGAAATCATCACCTCCCCTTTTTTTGTGGGTAATCACACCCATCATTCATATGGCACATCCCTCACCGACTCACCGCAAGCAACTTCTCTTTTTCCTCGGGGATGCCGTTCCACCTTTTAAACAGTGAATGTTCTATGTCCATAAAATCGAGTATCTTCCCTATTGTGTGATCAATGATGTCTTCAATCGTCCTGGGGGCGTGATAAAACGCCGGTATCGGGGGAAGGATAACAGCACCCAGATCCGCCACTTTCATCATCAGTTCAAGATGCCCCTTATGAAATGGCGTTTCCCTTACCACGAGAATCAGCCTCCTCCTCTCCTTGAGAACCACATCGGCGGCCCTGACCATGAGGTTGTCGTTGTATGAATGGGCAACCCCTGAGAGGGTCTTTATGGTACAGGGTACAATTACCATTCCATAAGTCTTGAAAGAACCGCTTGATATGGACGCCGCCATGTCTTTCACGTCGTGGACTTTGTATGCAAGTTCCTCCACACCACTGACGGAGAGGTCTGTTTCAATGGATATATTCTTTTTTGCGGCATCGGAAAAGATCAGGTGTGTTTCGAACTCCATTTCTTTCAGCACTTCCAGTAGCCTTACACCATAAATGACACCTGTAGCGCCTGTTATACCCACTATGATTCTTTTTTCCACTTTCTACCCTCCTTGACAATCTTCTTCAGAATATTTCCGCAAAGTCTCATTATGATCTCTATGCCTTCCGTGGTGATGCCATCCCAGTGTATCCCGGCAACAACAACCACCTTCCTGTTCAACCCCCCGGCAATCCCTTCAGACATCATCTTTACGACAACATCTTCCTTGTGGCCCACATAAGTAAAGACAGAAGATGTAGCGCCTATCCTGGATGGGTCGGAGAGACTCGGCCTGGGTTGCGCCATGCCCACCGCGCCGATGTGTTCCTCCCCCCCCCATAAAATGACCAGGAGATCATCCCCCAAGACATTCACCTGGGCACACACGGTGAATCTGCCCTTCCTTTCTGTTGCTTCAAATATCGTCTTTAAGGGATCACCCCCTCCTATGAATGAATATCCCGCCCCTGCAAATGGATCATATTATCTAGGATGTCAACCGCACGCCGCGCAAAAACAGGGTCGCTTATGTGTGCATCCATCTCCTCGACGGGTATGCTACTGCCTACTATCCTTTTAAGCTCATCAACAAAAACTTGATTCACATCCGGATCATGCAGTCTCATGCCGGATCTATCCGCTTCCGACCAGCCCTGCTTCGGGATAAGAACATGTGCAGGGCCCTTTGATCGACTTAATTTCTCCCCGATAATGTGTGCGAATTTTTTCATCTCCCCACGCTCCATACGGACGCAAAACCTTATATCATGGGAATGTGACCTCCGCCCTTTAAGGACCTCCGGCATAGGATAAAAAGGGCTGAATACGGCGTTGTCAAGGCCGCCGGGCGCAAAAAGAAGTGGTACGCCCACCCTGCCGGCTGTTTCGAATCGCGCCTGGCCTATGCCCCTGCAGTATCCTCCAAACATTTCATCAGCCAGTTCATGCGGCGTAAAATCGAGAACACCAACTATCAGTCCTTGCTCTATCATCTCCTCCATAGCCATGCCGCCAACACCGTTCGCATGGAAACCTATCATGTCATACCCTCTCTCTTCGAGGAGGGGTTCGGCATTCATGGCGCAGGCAGAGCTTATCCCGTAGGCAGTGACCCCTACCATCGGCCTTCCTTTTTTTATTTTGCTTCCTTTAGCCATCATGCCACATACGGCATAAGTCGCCTGGCCGATGATGTGGCGCATGAACTCATTCTGGCCGAGTATGTCGGCAACGGAATGGAACATAACTATATCTTTTGTGCCTATATATTCCCTAATATCACGTGAAGCCACGGTGGAGACAACTACTTTTGGCAGACCAAAAGGAAGGGAACGCATTATGTGGGTAACAATGGCCGTGCCGGTTCCGCCGCCCATCCCCAGGACACCACCTATCCTGCCATCTTTCAGGAGGCTGTTTGCCATAATCGTTCCACCTTCCTGGACTGCCTTTACTGACACAGCACGGTCGTTTCTGAGCTTTATCTTACAAAGATCGTGTCCGGCAACTCCTGCAACATCAGCACTCGAAATGTCCGGTTTTATAAGAGGCTTGCCGTGGGTTCCTACATCCATCAGCAGCGCTTCGATCCCGTTCTTCTTCGCGCAATCCTTTACAAACTTTGCCTCGCGCCCCTTTGTGTCCAGTGTTGCTATCACAAGAAGTCTATGCTTCATATCTATGCTCTGGCTGGATTGTTCTTATCAAAGCCCGTATATTCTCTTTTATAGCTTGACCTTTATAGGCGTCGTGGCCCTCTCGAACAAAAGCTCCATACCGCTCTTTTTCCCGAGTACAGACTCTTTCTTCTTCTTGCCCCAAACGCTCTCGGGACGCGCCTGAACCAAAAAGATGCTTTGCGGGAATGGCAGGCTCCTCGATATAGACCACTCTACGTCCTGTGGACACCCGAAATGATCCTCCACCTTACGCGCAAGCTTTGCCAATTCAAGTATCTCTTTATCTTCAAGACATGGAAGTTTTTTCTGATCCGGCGGCAATTCTTTGTATTCCATATCTTTGGTTTCAGGATTATATACAAACTCGGCTCCCTTATCAGATACCACCCTTTCTTCTATCTCATAGGTTATCTTGTCAACAAGGTACCTGTCGGGAGTTACATTGCCGGACACAACCGCCTCTCCAAATCCGAAGCTGCCCTCTATGGCCACTTTTGACTCATCACCATTGACCGGGTTGACGGTAAACAGCACACCGGCTGCCTTTGCGTCAACCATGGTCAACACAGCAACGCCGATGGGGTCATAATTGAGGGGAAGGTTAAGCCGTGCCCTTGCGATAATCGAGCGGGGATTGAAGGTGCTTGACCATACGCGTGTCACATTCAATACAACATCGTCTGCGCCCGATACATTCAGATATGTCTCATATTGTCCTGGATGGCTAACAGGACCTGCCGATCGTGTTGCAACATAAATATTTTCGCGTCCTGCAATACGGCATAATTCCTTATAGTAATCCTTGATTGTCTTTTCCATATCGGGAGGCATCTTTATCGATTCGGTGATACTTCTCATCTGCTTCGATGCTTCCTCGTATTTCAAAGTATCTGCAACATTATTCGGGTCAGCGGAGAAGGTACTCAGGAACTCCATCAAACGGTCCGTAACCTCTGTTTCCTGCATAAACCGTTTGTAGGCTTCTACCCCCAGAGCAAAACCTGGCGGCACATTGAAGCCTGCTTTTGTCAGCTCACCGAGATTCGCACATTTCTTTCCTACAATATTGTTGTGTTCCTGGCCAACCTCCTTTAACCAGAATATCCATTGTTCTGCCATAATAATTCCCCCTTTTAATATTTCAAAAAGTGCCGGGAGCTTTTGAAATATCCTGCCCCCGGCCTGTTTCGTTATAACTTTAAGCCTTCTTTACTATCGTTACGACACCAGTGCTTCCGTCAACCTTGATGATATCGCCTGTCTTGATAACTGCTGTGGCAATACCCGTACCTGTGACCGAAGGCAGACCGTATTCCCTCGAAACGATCGCAGCATGGGATGTAAGACCACCGATATCTGTAACAGCGGCCTTGATCTTTGTAAAGACCGGCGCCCATGAGGGGTTGGTGCACGGCGCTACCATAATCTCGCCCGGCTGCAGCTTCACTACATCTTCCATCAGTTTCAGCACCCTTGCAGGGCCTTCTGCAACTCCTGCCGATGATGCGAAACCCTTTATCTCATTTACATCTCCGCCTTCTGTTCCGCCTTTCAGCCATTCACCAACCTGTTCGGAGGTGATGCCCCAGAGCATGACGGTAAAAGGCTCAACCATTTCTTCAGGCGGTACTCCAAGGGCAGGCACGGCCATCCATTTCCTTGCTGCTTCGAGTATCTCCTCTCTCTTTGCAGCCTTCTCCTGCCAGAATTTGCCCCTTGTCGGCACACCTTCACCCAGTGCCCATGCGGTCACAAGGTCTTCGATCAGCATCGGGACCTCGAATCTGTTGAAAAGAAATATATCGTCCGTCTTCGCAATCACTCCGTATTTGGTCAATAAACTGCCGAATCCCCTTACCTTTTCGAACCATGTCGTGTGGAGCCAGTGCTCAACCCAGAACAGGTGATCTTCTGCATACCTGTATATGGTCCTTACCACATTGTAGGCATCATCGAAGGATTTCCTGTCATCATCTGATTTGATGAGCTTCCTATATTCGCCAACTATCCTGTCCCTCTCCTCTGATATAGCTGTAAGTGAGCGCTCTATACTCTCACCTTTTTCAAGCCTTTCGACGTAGCTCTTCATGTAGCTGAAGGGTACATCCATCTTGTTTATCCAGCTTCCTTCATAGTGGAACCAGCCGCTGCCGCAGGATACATGGAACCATGGATTTTCGATTCTTGTCATCTCTTCAAGCCATACCCTGCCTGCATCGATGGCCTTCAATTCCTTGATCTTCTCTTCTGCTGGGATATTCTTTTTTAGGATATCACTGACAGGCCTCTGTGCGATGGCAAGCCTGCTCAGTCTACACAACTCCTCCTCCGGACGGAACATGGAGACCTCCGCCCCTGCAACCATCTTGCCGATTGTGCTCTCTTTTATGCCAGGGAACAGCTTCTTGGCCGTATCCACAAACATCAGGTATCCAAGATAGGCAAGGTTCAGGTACTCAAAGTGCCACTGCCACGCCTTGAATATCATGTTTATCAGGTTGTTGAACGCCTCGATAAGCTCATAGGCCTGTGTATACCCTTTCGGTACCGGGAAAACATCCTCATCAGGGACATATTTGTCAAACTCTTTGACTATCTTGATGGCTTCCATTTGTTCGCCAAGGGCCTGGAATTTATCGAGCCACTTTTCCCACAGCATGTCATAATTCTGAAATGCGTACGGGACCCTTTTCTCGAACTTCTCCGCCTTCTCCCCTATGATCTCGGGCGGCGGCGGCTCAACCGCAGCGATATACATGTAACAGCCCAAAATCCTCTGGGCAACGCCCTGCGCCGGAGGGATACAGAAGACCCTTGTGGTGAACTGGGAAAGGGCGATCTGCCAGGCCTCCTGAAAAATGTCGTCGAGTGGATACAGTGGCTCAGGCGCATGGATCTTATCCTGATACCAGAAGTGCCGCTTCTCCCAATCTTCTCTGTCTTTGCTGAATAGACGCTGGGGAGCATACATCTCCTCCCAACCCGTGAGCTCCGGCGGTATTGCCACTTCGCCTGCGAAAGGAAACTTCTTTGCATCTGCCATAATAACCCCCTAATTTTGGATTTTTGAAACACTCTTTAAGGCTTATGTATCATCATAAAAGAAAATCCATCCTACCAAAACATACCTCCCGTACCATTTCTCATATATATCAAAGCTTGAACCATTTCGCTTCATCGAATCGCTCAGTGCTGTACAATATCCTGCCCATGTAATTTATCACATACTCGTTTCTGAGCTTGAGGATGATCCTCCTAAAATTCTCATGCAGACGTTTTTATATTCTATTATTTCTTCTCCTTATCTTTCAAGGCCATGAATATCCGCTCGGACGTTATTGGAAGTTCGTTAATCCTAACCCCTACGGCATCATAAACGGCGTTAAGTATCGCAGGAATTGTCGGCATGATAGCCCCTTCACCGACCTCTTTTGCCCCAAATGGACCGTTTGGCTCATCACTTTCCACAATTATCGTTTTTACATTTGGCATATCGAGCGCTGTAGGGATACGATACTCCCCGAGAGTTGCATTTGCAACCTTCCCATTCGGGTCGAACTTTACCTCTTCGAAAAGCGCCTCGCCAAGGCCCATCGACAGCGAGCCCTGCATCTGCCCTTCCACATTCGTACGGTTGATTGCAAAACCACAGTCGTGTGCATCGGTCATGTTGTCCACGGTAATCTTTCCTGTTTCCATGTCCACGGTAACCTCGACCACCTGTGCGGAACATCCGTATGCAGGAGACGTACCGACTGTAGCACCTTTGTATTTGCCGCCCAGCTCTCCAGGTTTATATGCACCACCGCCAACCACAACCCCTTTTTCGAGATATGCGATACGTGCTGCTTCCTTGAAGGTAAGCTTATCGCCTGCAGGCTGATCAGTCCACCCCCGATGTTCTTTGATATAATACGACCTCAAACCGGAAAAATCGACATTGCCCTTCTTGAAGATTATAAAACCATCTTTTATATCCATGTCCTCAATGGGTATTTTGAGTGTGTTGGAGAGCACTCCCAGCACCTGCCTTTTTACGTCTTCGCCGGCCATTTTCACTGCATGACCGGACATTAGAGTCTGCCTTGAAGAGTATGCGCCCAGGTCTACGCCAAAATCCGTATCGCCGGAATGAATCTTTACATTTTCGTATCTTATACCCATCGCCTCCGCCGCAATCATTGAAAGGATGGTATCAGAGCCCTGGCCTATCTCTGCCGATGCTGTGTAAAGATCTGCGGTACCTCCGTCCTCCGAGAGCTTGATCATGGCCGTTGAATGGAAGGTATCTGAACGGTAGATCGGGTATCCTGCGCCCGATACAAAGAAGCCGCAGGCAACACCAATGCCTTTGCCTTTCGGGAGCTTCCCTTTTTTCTTGCCCCACTCAGAGCCATCCCTTACCGCCTCAAGGCATTCTTTCATCCCGAGGCTGCTCATGTTGAAATCATTGCAAGTTACATCGCCCCTCTGCATGATATTTTTTAGCCTGAACTCAACTGGGTCCATCTTAAGCTCCTCGGCGATGATATCAAGCTGCTGCTCCCACGCAGCACGTGCCGCAACACCGCCGTGGCCTCTCTGAGCGCCACATGTCGGCGTGTTCGTACAAACGCGGTATCCGTCATATTTCATGTTCGGTAGTTTATAGGGCGCACCAAGGAGTGACCCTGCATAGTATATTGTTGCAATGCCAAAGCTTGAATATGCGCCTCCATCAAGATAACAGGTATTCTTAAGCGCCACGAGTGTGCCGTCTTTTTTCACGCCTGTGGTTAGTTCATGAAAAAATTGGTGGCGCGCCCTTGAATGCATGAAGACCTGCTCCCTGTTAAAGACCATCTTGACCGGCCTTCCAGTTTTCATTGAGAGAAAACATGCAGTCAGTTCAAGGGTACTTGCCGATGCCTTCGGGCCGAACCCTCCGCCTACATACGGTTTTACAACCCTTACCTTACCTATGGGCACGTTCAGAACCATGGAAAGAATCCTCTGGACATAATGCGGGGCCTGCGTTGATGAGTAAAGGATCAAATTTCCGTCCATGTCATAGTTGGCCAGACAGGCCTGCGGCTCTATAAAAGCACCGTCCTGCTTCTTGTTTACGAATTTATCCGTCCTTATGTAATCGCATTGCTTGAATGCCTCTTCCACGTTTCCGAACTCCTGATGAACCTCAGCGTTTATGTTCCCCGGATAATCATCATGGATCAACATCGCACCCTCTTTCATGGCGTCGAATATATTGAAGTATGCGGGCAATTCTTCGTAATCCACCTTTATAAGCGATATTGCCTCCATTGCAGTATCTGGATCAACCGCAGCAACAGCGGCAATCTCGTCACCGACATATCTCACCTTCTCCATGCAAAACATCATCTCGTCGTACCGGGCAGGGCTCAATCCGAATTTTATCGGGCTCGCCTCTTTTGCGGTAACCACCTCTTTTACACCAATCAGCTTCTTTGCGGCAGACGTATCTATATTGAGTATCTTTGCATGGGCGTGAGGGCTTTGCAAAAGCGCACCATAGAGCATGTTTGGCATAGAGAGGTCTGCAGTATAGCGAGCGTCTCCCGTTACCTTTGCGCGGGCGTCAACCCTTGGGACCCTTGAATTTATCACATTGAATTCCTTCATATTATGCTCTCCTCCTTCATCTTTACTTCTTCATGTTTTCGGATGCAATCTTCACAGCCTCGACGATCTTCTGGTATCCAGTACATCTGCAAAGGTTGCCAGATAAGGCCTCTCTGATCTCCAGTTCCGTCGGATTCTGGTTCTTCTCGATGAGGCTCTTGGCGGATAGAACCATGCCCGGGGTACAAAAACCGCACTGGATTGCACCATGCTCCACAAATGCCTCCTGCAGCGGGTGGAGATCCCGACCGTTGGCAACCCCTTCGATGGTGGTAATCTCACTTCCATTGGCCTGCACCGCAAGGATAAGGCATGAATTGACTGGCCTGCCATCGAGGATTACCGTACAAGCACCGCAATCACCTATCCCGCACCCTTCTTTCGTCCCGAGAAGATTCAAATCCTCCCTTAAAGCCTGTGTAAGGGTTCTGTTCGGTGCAACCGCTATCTCGTATATCTCCTTATTTACAGTAAGTGTAATTATCTGTTTCATCGCACACACCCCTTGTCGTTATTTGCCTTTTGCTTCATTCAAAGCATTCATGAGCGTCTTCTTTGTCAACGCCGCAACCATTGCACGTCTGTATTCCGCACCACCTCTGATATCCGTAATAGGTGCACAGTCACCCGCTGCAAGCTTTGCAACTTTCTCGAAAAGTTTTGCCGTTGGCTTTTCCCCTTTCAAGGCCTTCTCTGCGGAGACAGCGTGGATCGCTTTAGGGGCAACAGCGCTCAGTATAATCCTTGCCTCCTTTATCACACCATCAGGACTATCCAGTGTTATCCTCGAAGCAACAGCTACAATAGCTATTTCAAGGGCATTCCTGTGTCCCAGTTTTATATAGTCGCCTCCTGTGAATGGCGGTAATTCCTTTATGATGATCCTGCTTAATATCTCAGTGGGCTTTATTACCGTCTGTCCCGGTCCGATGAAAAATTTATCAAGTGATACTTCTCGCGAACTCTTTGCACCTACCAGTTTCAGTTTCGCATCAACTGCAAGCAGTGCAGGCGGAAGATCTGCCGCCGGCCTCGCTGTTACAATGTTGCCCCCTATGGTTGCCCTGTTCCTGACAAGAGGAGAGCCGAGCACCCTTGCCGCCTTGAAAAGGATAGGAAGCTTCTTCTTTATGATGTCAAATTCGGTAAGCTTTTCCACAATGAGTCCCGATCCAATGGATATAGTGCCGTTGGACGGCTCCACATCCGATAGCTCCGATATCCTGGCTACATTTACAAGGGATTTTGGCGATATAAGGCCTTTCTTCATGTTTACCAGCACGTCGGTCCCCCCGGCTATAATCTTTGCGCTGGTCTTCATTTTCGACATCAGCTTTAGCGCCTCCGACATCTCCCTTGGCTCATAATAATCAAACTTGGGTAGTAAAAGCATCAATGCCTCCTTCTGTTTAAATAGTGCAATTCATTTGAACATACCAAGACTTATATCAATTATTGCCTTTGCAAATAAGGGTTCTTCCATATTCGCGTCTATCTCCAGAATCTCAATCCCTGGCTTCAGACCTTTCCTTAATTCATCAGAAAAGACCTTGTCCTCAACTGGGTCATGCGTCGTGCTTCCAGGTGCATCAACGGAAGACCATCCCTTTGAAGGTATGACAACCTTGACGGGGGCTTCAGCATTGTTCAGCTTCTGCGCAAAGACACCGGCTGCCATCTTCAGCTCATCCGGCGATGCACGCAGCCATGTCCTAAACCTGTCAAGATCGTATTTTCTCCTCGATTTATGATCATCTGTATATTTGGACTTGGGGGGTGTAATATGATTTACACCGCAAGTTGATATTATCTGGGGTATTCCTGCTTTACCTGCGGCCTCCATCCTGTTTGGCCCGGCATCCCTCATCCCGCCTATAAGGTGCTCGATCACGGCACCTGGGGCAAGATCTACTACCCCGTCGAACAATCCCTGCTCAACCATGGCCTCCATAGCCCTGTCCCCTATTCCGGCAGCCGAAAAGCCTATCACCTGGTATCCTCTTGCTTCAAGCTCCTGCCTTACGCTGCTTGCACATTTTTCACACGGCCCCAGCATGGTGAGGGCAATGACATTCTTTTTCCTTTCTTTTTTCTCACCCCTTGCAAGCGGTACTGCATCGGCCATTGCACATACCGCATAGGCCGCCCTGTCCATTACATTCTTAAGTATATCGCTTACACCCGATATCTCCACAACCGAGTGCATAAGGGCAATATCCCCTATATCTATATATCTCGTTGACATGCCGGGCAATGCAGCCGTTGATGATATCATCAGCTTCGGCACACCGAAAGGAAGCGCTCTCATTACATCCGTCGCCATTAGGGAGCCTGTCGAACCACCTATGCCGATGACACCGCTGAGATTGTCTTTCTTCCACATATCAAGCGCTATCAATGATGCACCTTTGGTCATGATGGCGGTATTCTTGGCCCGCTCTTTCGAGGCCAGTATCTCTTCAAATGAGCTGCCCCCTGCGTGCGCCACATCGTCGGGTGTTATATCCCCCCCTTTCATATCCCCTGACATCCTCATCGATATATCGAGGATTAACGGCTTTGCGCCTATCTTTTCAATCTTGTCACGCAGGTAGTATGTCTCAGAGCCTTTAGTATCAAGTGTTGAAACTATGAGGATGGTCTTCATCATTTCCCCTCGGCTACTTTTTTCTCAAGCTCTGTCTTTAAGACCTTCTTATCGACCTTACCGGAATCGCCGACGACAGGAAGGGCACTGACGACTTCGAGCCTTTCGGGCAGCTTGAATGCGGCAAGCTTCTTCGATTTCAGGAATTGGACCATTTCGTCTTTTGTAAACGTTTCACCCACCTTTAATACCACATATGCACAGGCCCTCTCGCCCATCTCCTTATCGGGATAACCGACGATCGCCACATTCGTGACCTTTGGATGCTCGTTGAGAATACCTTCTATCTCTGCTGGATAGATGTTCTGGCCGCCTCTAATTATCATGTCTTTTGATCTGCCCATTATCCAGAGACAGCCGTCTTCAGATTTCACTATATCACCTGTCGTTGTCCATCCATTTTTATCGAATACCGGAGCTGTGGCCTCAGGATCACGATAGTATCCTGCGGGGGCGTGGGGCCCTCTGAACCATAGTTGGCCCGGCTCTCCTTCCTTCACTTCCTTCCCATTATCATCCAGGAGCTTTACCTTGTTGCCGGGCAACATTCTGCCGACCGTCCTTCTTCTAATCTCTCCGGGGTCATCTATCGTACACCCTGACACAGAACCCACATCCTGAGTTCCCAAGTCGCTTGTGATTATAGCCTTGTATTTTTTCTCTGCCTCCTCCGCAACTTGCGGCGGCAAATATCCGCCTGCGGAACGAATAAACCTAAGCGAACTCAAGTTGTATTTGGTCTCGTCGACCTCTAACATCCTGACCAAATGCGTAGGCACAACCCCGATCGCCGTTACCTTCTCCTTCTCTATAAGTGCAAGGGCACCTTCAGGATCGAACTCCTCCATCAGGACGGTCTTGGCACCGGCCAAAGGTGCTGCAAAATAGGTCAGCGTCCCGGCCGCACCGCCGGCATGAGGTGCAATAGCCATTGTGATATCATCCTTTGTGAGCTTCCATATATCTATCCTTGCCTTCGATGTACATATCCTGGATGAGATCGGCCATTCGACAAGCTTGGGAAGGCCTGTCGTACCTGTTGTGCTCGTTAAAAGGCCTACGTCGTTAGTGGAGCTGAATCTTCTGCCTTCAAGCAGTTTGAGGTCTTTTTCATCCACCGACTGATTTGCAAGCTTGATCAGCGAGAAAGTGCCTTCAGGAGAGCCCGCAGGGACCTCCTCGTCGAATAAAAAGAAATATTTCAGATTCTTGGACTTGCTTACAAGCCCTTTATACATATCAAGATAATTGAATTTCCTGTATATTTGCGGGATGCAAACTGCGCTCGCCTCGGTCCTCTCGAGCATATATTCGAGCTCTTTTTCGCGCAGATAAGGATAAACGGTCAGGGAGATCAATCCCGCCCTTTCGCTTGCAACACGGGCAAGAAAACCATATACGCTGTTAGGCGCCTGGATGATAACCCTTGCATCCTTTGGTATTCCAAGTTTCACCCATGCAACGGCCAGCGCATCGATCAGCTTCTTTGCCTGCGCCCATGTTACGCGGTATTTTGAGTCAACAAGCGCTTCTCTGTCCCCGAGCTGTTTTGCGTTCTTGTCCCAGAAATCGTAGAAAATCTCATCGGTCCAGTATCCGTCATGCTTAAATTCTGCGATCATTTCATCAGTATATCTGATTGGCCTCATATATAAACCCTCCCTTATAAAAACTTTGATTGAAAAAAATAAGGAACAGGGTTCAGGGATAGGGGGTGTTAAAAAACCAGAACCCTGTCCCCTGAGCCTTTAAGCATTAGTCTTAAAATCCTAATTCTTTCCAGCGTGACTGCACCCTCTTGACCATGTCAGGATCAAGCTCTATCGGAATAGGCTTTTCCTTCCATTCATAAGGAATGGTCGCATCTATGATGATCCTGCCCGTAATATCCCTGGCATCGATAGGGAGAGACGGGTCGAGGGGCGTGGATCGACCGCGGTTGATAATCTGGCAGCGGTTGGGTTGGAATCTGAAGCTTATCGCATACAGAACCCTTGGGATATCCCACGGATCTATGTCTTCATCGACGACAACAACCGTCTTGAGCCCGTAAGCACCCATCTCTGTCGAGATGGCGGCAGTGCCGACCTGGTCAGCATGGCCTGGATACATCTGTTTCATCGAGATGATGGCCAGGAAGCGTCCTGCCCCTTCCGGCGGGCAGTAAACGGCCTTGATTCCCGGTATCTTCATGTCGGTGAGCTGCTGCCAGAGGGTGGCGCCGTACGTCAGAGCCATGGTCATATGGGTGTCGGTCACGGCCTTTCCAACGGTAGTGCCCCACAGGATAGGGTTGTTCCGGTATGTTACGCAGGTCACCTGCTCAAAGTTTCTCTTATCTGTTCCCACTCCTGAGTAATAACCCGTGTACTCGCCGAAGGGGCCTTCTTCCATGTACTCGTTGGGATCGACATACCCTTCGATGACGATCTCCGCCGTTGCAGGGATGGGAAGATCCACCGTTTCACCCTTTACTACCTCGATAGGTTCGCCACGGACGGAACCGGCAAAATCGTATTCGCTGGTAAATGCCGATATACGGGCGGCGCCGCAGAGGAAAAGCAGGGGATCGCACCCCACAATAGATGCCACAGGCATCGGTTTTTTGAGGGCAGCGTATTTTTTCAACATTATGTCGGCGTGTTTGCCCTTTATGAACTGTGTCCCTATCTTATCTTTACCGAGAAGCTGGGCCCTGTATGTCCCTATGTTTATCCAATCTGAATCAGGGTCCTTTGTGATGAAAAAATGGGCGGTCCCGATGTATCTGCCGCCGTCTTTCGGATAATAATGAGGAACGGGAAACTTGAAAAGGTCTATATCATCCCCCTTCATGATATTTTCTTTGCACGGCGCCTGCGATTTTTCGACATACTTGGGCGGTATCAATGTCTCCCCCTTCTTGACCCAGTGTTTCATCAAATCGACGAGGCTCGACTTGATGGGCGCGCCCATGATGAGTGCCAGCCTTTCTGTTGTCGTGCAGACGCTTGTAATAACGGGTGTTTTGTATCCTTTGACGTTTTCAAAGAGAAGAGCTGGCCCCCCTTTCTCTTCGTTAAGCTTGGCGATGTGAGACAGCTCAAGGTTCCAGTCGACTTCAGCCTTCACTCTTTTTAACTGACCTTCCCCTTCAGCCTGTTGAATGAAATCCCTCATGCTTTTCATAGATAACCCTCCCTGTTTGATATTCTGTATACAACAAGATTCTCAGATGAACCGATAATTGTCAAATACATAATAATTATGTTGACTATAACTAAAAGTTATTGAATAATTTATTGAAATGAACCTCAACCACCTACGAGTTTTTTATGAATCAGCCTGTACATTAAATTTTTCACGGGCTGCTGAAAGACTGTACATTTCACAGCCTGCTGTCTCTTCACAGATAAGGCAACTTGAAGAGATGCTCAAGCTCAAGCTTTTCAACAGGATAGGCAATAAGGTCTATCTGACTGAATCAGGCAAGGTGCTCCTCGATTATGCACAGAAGATCTTCACTCTTGAGCATGAAGCAAAAAAAGTCTTGAACGAGATAAAGGAGACAAGAAAGGGAACGCTTCGCATAGGCACAACAAAGACCTACGCCCGCTACCTGATGCCAAACTATATATCCACATTCCATGAGCTATATCCTGAGGTGTGCATACATCTTAGCGAGGGCAGTTCCACAGAGATGATGCAGAGCCTTTTTAATATGAAAAACGAGTTTGCCATAGTTGCAAGCACAGATTATCCGAAATTTCTAAATAGTATTGCCTTCGGACATGAAGAGATCCTGCTTGTGGCTTCACCAGATCATTTGCTTGCCAGGCGATCCCCCATTACAACGAAAGAGCTGGCCAACATACCTCTTGTCATGAGGGAGGAGGGGTCGGTAACGCGGCAAATAGTAATGGAGATGTTAAAAAAAATAAATCTCTCCCCTATAATATTATTCGAGGCAAGCAACCTGGAGTTCATCAAAGAACTCCTGCTTAGAGGAGAAGGGGCATCCTTCATCGTTAGGTCGGCTGTAGAAAAGGAACTCTCACAGGGCATTTTGAAAGAGATAAAGATATCCGATATCACCCTTTCGATGGAGACCAACATAGTTTTCCTCGACGAAAAACGATTATCTAAGATCGCCCGCGCCTTTATAAATGTTGTGCTGAAGAAAGACGAAAAGATGTTCCACTGAATTTTACTGCGGCGCAAAACCTTGCCGATACAAATTAAAATCAATTCCAGGTGATTTTCTCCAAAAACATATAAGCACACAGAAATGGATTCCCGCAAAAAGTATGCGGGAAAATTCATTTAGGATTTTGGAATATGGAAAATATGTAAAAAGTAGAGTGAGTGGAAATCCTTTATTTTAAGATGTTTGGCAGTGTAGATGTGTAGAAGGTTGGAAGGTTAGAGGTGTAGAGGTGTAGCCAACCCTCCAACCCTCTAACCTTCTGCCTTTCTCCACTCGACCCCTTGAATCCTCGACTCCTCGAATCCTTCGCTTTTCCCAACCCTCCGATTTAGCCATATCTGTATTGAACTCCATATTCACCTCTGGGATATGACCAGTCGATAGCCCCTTCTATACAAGCAATTTTGCAGGTTCCACATTCAAGACACCCTGCAAATTCAACACATATCTCATTCAACTCTTCATTGAACGAATAAAGATGGCCCGGGCACACAAATAGACAATATTTAATCTTACACTTCTCTTTACATATATTATGATCAATCTTAATATGACTTTCTCTGTCTGGCTTAAAGGCATCTTTTGCTATTTTTTCATGAACCATCATATCAACTGTACCTATATATCCTTTATTGAAATAATGTCTTTTAAAGTCTTCATCGATAATATCCCAGAAGCTTTTACCTCTGCCCATAATTGTTTGCCAATTTTTTCTTTTGGCGATTCACCTATAAACATAATCTTTTCTAATATGTCAGGTAACAGCTTTGGATATAATGTAAATAAAGCCCTATTTTCAAGAAAATCAGGTAATTTTCTAAAAGTAGATAGATCTTTCAGTACAAAACTATCCTTTAATTTATTTTCATATAAAGAAAGTGTCTTTTCTGAAAAATCGTTTGCGGTTTTTGCACTTATAACTGTCTCTGCTGCAAAGATGCCTGACGCAATTGCAAATTCCATCCCTCTGACAGTTACACCCATGTTTAATGCAAAACCTGCTGCATCTCCGGTCACAATTATCCCGTTTCCAAACAATTTGGAAATATTTCTGTACCCTGTTTCGGGTATTATATGGGCAGAATATTCAACAAGTTCACCCCCATAAATCAATCTTTCAATTTCATATCTACCTTTAAAGGCATTCATCAGAGTATGCACCTCAATGGTGGGCGTCATTTCCATAAGTGCACCTATACCAACAACTATGCCAAGCGAAACAGATTTTTTATTGGTATAGAGAAAACCGCCACCAAACATGCCTTTCGTAACTTCACCAATAAATAAATGGGCACACCCTTCATTAATATCGACATTAAATCTATCGTTAATTTTTTCTTCAGATAATTCGATAATTTCTTTAATACCTAATGCATAATTTTTGGGTTTCATCCTTGCTTTAAGCCCAGCTTTTTCAGCCATAAAAGACAATACACCATCTGCTGCGATAACGACGTTTGCAAATATATCTTCATCGCCGGCCTTTACACCGACTACTTGATTGCCATCCCACAAAAGGTCATCAACCCTATATTTTGGTATTACAAAAACACCTTTTTCAATCAACCTATCGGCCAACCATCTATCGAATGTTGCCCTCAAAACTGTATAGCTGTTATTTGTCTTTTTATACCTGTCACCTGTAAAATCAATGCTTATGGAATTATCGTCACCCATCAATGTCCATCTTTCCCTCGAGATCCTTCTCTCAAAAGGCGCATCTTTAAACATATCGCCTACAATGGACATTATAGGTCCAAGATAAATCCTACCGCCCGTCACATTTTTACTTCCAGAAAAATCGCCACGTTCTAACACTATAACCTGCATTCCAGCTTCTGCAAGCTTGTATGCACATGCTAAGCCCGAGAGACCCCCGCCAACAATAACAGCATCGATTTTTTCCATACGAAATATGTCTTCTAAATTTCTTTTTTTATTTTTTTAAGCTCTTCTTTTAAGGCTGGCAATACATTAAAAACATCATCAATAATACCATAATCTGCGTATTGAAATATAAGCGCATTAGGATCTTTATTGATTGCAACGATTACTTTAGAGGTATCCATTCCCATGGTGTGGTGCAAGGCACCTGAAACCCCACATCCAACATATAATTTGGGTGACACCGTCTTGCCGCTTTTACCGACCTGATCGTCATAATCTCTCCATTTACTATCAACAACAGCACGAGATGCTCCAACTCTTCCCCCCATAATATCTGCTATCTCTTCAAGATCCTGGAAATGTTCTGGCCCTTTCATGCCACGACCACCGCAAATAATAAAATCTGCCTCTTGTAAATCTACCTTTTTTGTTTCTCTTTTCTCCGTGCTTATTGAAACAATCCTTGAATCCTCAGAAACATCTATATTCTCTTTTATCAACTCACCATTTAGAGATCTGTTTTCCACAATAAACGAATTCGGCCTAAACGTTACAAAAAAGGTTGAGTCATCTTTACATTTCATCCAAGAAATAATCTTGCCGCCAAAAAGAGGTTTTTTTATCTTAAGGGTATTTTCATCAAAAACAACATCAACTGCATCTGATATAATTGCACCATTTAATCTTGCAGCCAATCTTGGAAAAATATCCTTTCCTGTGGTAGTCGATGGACCAAACATAACATACGGCTTGTATTTTTTAAT
This sequence comes from Deltaproteobacteria bacterium ADurb.Bin026, assembly GCA_002071245.1. GTDB lineage: Bacteria > Desulfobacterota > Syntrophorhabdia > Syntrophorhabdales > Syntrophorhabdaceae > MWEV01. The sequence continues at coordinate 2,799 of MWEV01000177.1, read as the reverse complement.
GATTTGTTCCATGACCGATAAAAACGTATCCCATCTGTATTTCGAAAGTTTTTCGTTATCAACGATTAAAACCTTATCCGCAAAATCTTTCAATTGATTTGCTAACACGTCCTGATTACTGCCAATAATAACTGCATAAACAATCGATGAAGATTTTTGTGATATTTCCTTAGCCTTTGACAATAACTCATATGATACCTTTCTTATACTTCCATCTTTACATTCCACAAATACAAATATTTCTTTAGACATTTTTGGTATCTCCCTTTATAATGCTTTTGCTTCATCTTTCAAGATATCGATAAGTGCTTTTACCTTTTGTTCAGGAGTTTCACCATCGATAATTTTAACGGTAGGCCTAGCCGAAGGCGTCTCATAAGTTAATACAGATATTTTTGAAGCACTTTCATCTATCATGCCCTTTGATAAATCTTTTAGCGTTGCGGGGTCTATAATGTTGATCTGAGCCTTCATCGCCTTCATCACACCTGTTATCAGCGGAACCCTTGGTTCATTAATGCCTTTCTGTGTTGTAAATAGTGCAGGCAATTGAACTTCCTGAATTTCCTTGCCACCTTCGATTTCGCTCTCTACTCTTGCCTTTTTTTCATCTACAACATCAAACTTTAAAATAGCGCTTACATGAGGTATATTCAAAAATTCTGCCATCATAGCGCCAATGTTCGCATTTTCATCATCAATCGCCTGTCTCCCACAAAATATCAAATCAAACCCTTCTGTCTTTGCAAAACTTGCAAGTATTTTAGCTGTTATTATAGGGTCTTCGATATCATAACCATTATTGTCCAGTAGATAAGCCTTGTCCGCCCCCATAGCTATTGCAGTTCTTAACACCTCTGTAGCTTTATTTGAACCATAGGTACAAACAGAAATCTGGCAATCTTTGACTTTACCCTTAGTCCTTATTGCTTCTTCAACAGCAAATTCATCAAAAAAATTCATATTATATTTATTTTCGATTTCAATAGATTTTTTGTCGCTTGTAAGCAGTATCCTCGCTTCCGTGTCAGCAACCTGTTTAACACACACCAAAATATTCACTTCAATAGCCTCCTATTTTCAATAAAATTCACATTATTTAATCTTATCGTTAGAACAATCAAAATATCGGGAAAATTTAAAACCTTTTATTATATCTTTCCGATGATCATTCTTCCAATAAAATCTTTCAATACTTCGTGTGTTCCGCCTCCATACAAAAGAAAGCGTGCATCCCTGAAGTATCTTTGGGGTATATATTCATATGCAAATGCATTTGCACCATAGATTCTCGTCAACTCATCAACCACCTTAAGACACACCTCTGTAGCATACATTTTCGCCTCTGCAGCGGTCACTCTGCAATCCATACCATTTTCCAAAAGCCAGGCTCCGTAGTTTATCATAAGTCTTGCAGCATTCATAGATGTATCAATATCTGCGATCTTTTCTCTGATCAACTGATAGTTACCTATAGGTTGACCAAATGCTATCCTTTTCTTGGAAAATTCAAGTGCCTCTTTGTATGCCCCCTTTGCAATGCCTAAAGCCATAGCGCCTGTCATGAGCCTCACTTCATCGAGAATATCACCCACATAATATACACCCTTTCCAAGCTCGTCGCCTAAGAAATTCTCATCAGGTACCCATACATCATCAAAAACCAATTCACCTGTCACTGTACCCCTGCAACCAAGCTTATGAATTATCTGGCCACTCGAAAACCCTGGTGTTCCTTTCTCTACCAGAAAAAAATTAAGACCCTTAAGACCTTTTGAAGGATCCGTAGTTGCGAGGACAGTACAAAAATTGCATATCGGTCCATTTGTTATCCACATCTTTGTTCCGTTGATCCTCCATCCATCGCCATCTTTAACCGCCGTTGTCCTTGTGGCACCAAGGTCTGAACCCGATTGGTCTTCAGTGAAACACATGGTTGCAATCTTTTCCCCCCTCATTGCAGGTAAAAGACACCTCTCTTTAATAGCATCATTTCCAAACCTATATATAAAGTATGTACCCATCAATATATTCATTATTACGCTCTGTGCAAAACCAACAGAGCCTCTTGCTATCTCCTCGTAAAAAATCATACTCATGATTTTGTCTGCATTCATTCCGCCTATTTCTTCTGGATAACGCAACCCGAGGTAACCAAGAGAGGTGAATTCCTTCCACGTTTCCCATGGGAATTCATCCTTTTCATCAATTTCCTGAGACTTTGGAACAACAATCTTATCAATAGTATCTATTATCGTTTTCCTGAAAAATTCTTGTTCCTCTGTCAATTTAAAATCCATAGGTTACCCCCTAAAAGGAAAATTATTGAATAGATTTTGTATACAATATTTGAAAATCACAATCTTTGTCAAGCAAAAATTAGAGCATCGAATAGCCAGTTATGTTTATTCTTAGGTTATTGAATAACAGTTTAGTTTTTTTTAAGATTCTACAAAACACTTCAGTTTTTTTGATCTGACCGGATGCTTCAATTTTTTCAGGGCTTTTGCTTCGATCTGTCTGACACGTTCTCTTGTTACATCAAAATATTGACCAACCTCTTCTAGGGTATGATCATATTTCTCTCCTAACCCGAACCTCATCCTTACAACCTTTTCTTCTCTCGGGGTAAGCGTTGCGAGAACCTTGTTCAGATTTTCATAAAGATCAAAACATATTGCTTTATCCTGGGGTGTGTACGATTGTTTATCCTCAATAAAATCCGAAAGATGTGTATCTTCATCATCATTTACTGGAGATTCAAGAGAAATTGGCTCCCTGGTAATCCTTAAAACCTTT
>MWEV01000176.1 GCA_002071245.1 Deltaproteobacteria bacterium ADurb.Bin026 | reverse complement strand
CGGAGAGGATCACGGCTTAGCAATGAAATCAAGCATCCATATGCCAACCAACATCATGGGTATGCCGACCAGCCAACCGCCGCACAGGTTTAAAATAAGACCACCCAGAATCATAAAGGGACACGAATATCCGCAAATTGCAGCAAGTATAAGTATCATATAAAGGATTATAGCATGGCAACCGAAAATGTCAAGATGACGATAACCGCTGATGCAAAGGCGGTTGTGTCCGAGATAGGCAGGGCAAGAGGTGAAATAGAAAAACTCCGGGGATCTTTGCCTGGATTAAGAAATAATTTTGAAGGGGTTACAGTATCAACAAATGGATTAATAAAAAACCTTTTAGGAGTGTCTTTAGCGGCAGTGGGGTTCCATCAGGCCGTTGAAGCCATCAAAAAGACGGTCGGCATGTCCATAGAATACAATAAAACCCTTGAAACATCTAAATTGGGCATCGCTGCAATACTTACCTCCATGACTGATATTACGGATGCGCAGGGCAGGGCTCTGGCAGGTCAGGACAAATTTAACGCGTCGCAACAAATTGCGGTGGAAGCGCAAAAAGAACTGCAAAAAATAGCGATGACAACTCCGGCTTCCTACAGGGAATTAGTAGAGGTATATCAGGGCATACTCGCCCCGGCTCTATCCGCAAAAATGACATTCAAGGAAACACTTGAAATAACAGGGCTGCTTACCAATGCAGTAAAATCAATCGGGCTGCCTATAAATCAGATTAAACAGGAAGCGCGGGACTTGATCCAGGGGGGAATACAGCCCGCATCATCATCGTTGGCCATTGCCCTGGGTATATCTGATAGCATGGTAAAAAAGTGGCGCGAGCAAGGTACGGTTTTTACTGAGCTGAAAACGAGGCTCGAAGGGTTTATCTATGCCTCACGTGAGTTTGAAAATACATGGGAGGGCGCCTGGAGCAATCTGAAGGATATTCTGGAAAGGGCGTTCGGCGAAGGGGGGAGCGGTCTCTTCGGCATGTTGAAAAAGGGGGTGCAGGAGTTTTCCAGGAGCCTGGTAGACGTGCAGAGGGATGCAGACGGGACAATTACAAAAATAGACGTTAAACCGGAAATTATATACAGACTTAGGATTGCAGGCAGTATCATCGCCGATATGGTGCTGTCTTTGAAAGAGATTGTAAAGCTCGCGGCAGCAGCAGCCGACAAAATACCGCTTATCGGCGGTATGGTAAAGAGCAGTTTTCTGATGCGCTCATGGAAAGAAGTAAAGGCGAATGTTCCGGGTGTGCCGTTGCCGAGACTAAACGCGGATACTCTTGATATGCTGCTGAAAAGGGGCATGAGTCCCGAAGAGATAGGCAAGGCCATATCCGGCGGGGTCATTAAAGTCGCCCCCGGGCCGGAATGGGGTGCGCCCATGACATGGGACGAAGAAGAGCTTAATAAATTCCGTGATAGGCTTATGGGCGGTCAGGCAGGACAATACAATATCAAGGGCAAGCCGCAGCCTGTTTCCGACGAGGCGAAGAAGGCGGCGGACAACATAAAAAAGATGCTGCGGGACTGGCAGACGGACGCCGAAAAGGGGGCGGAATCATCGGATAAATGGGCGGACAAGCTGCTTGATGTGAAAAACAAGTATGAAGACGCCATGCAGAAAATGGGCGAGCTAAAAGGGAAAGAATCCGACAAAAAGCTGCTGGCAGGATACTATGAATCAATAGTGTCCGGCATAGGCAGGGAAAGGACAAAAGAGGCGGAGGCGGACTGGCGCGAGTATACAAATAAATTAGCAGAACAGGATGCCAGGATTCAGGAAGAGATAACGAATAAGCAATCATCAGAATTGGAAAAGCGCCTTGCGGCGGAGGATGCCTGGGCGGCGGAGCTGGGTGAAATGCTTGGTGAAAGAGGTCTGGAGGCAGAAGAATTTGAGGCACAATATACCGAGATTGTCCGTATTGCCGAGAAGAACAAACAAAAGATACGTGATGATGCCCGTATGCAGGAGCTTGAGGCGCGAACAAGGCACACGCTCGCCGTCCTTGATCTTGCGGAAAAAGAGATGTCAATGTCAAGGCGGGATGTCGCAGCCGGCAGGCTCGCAGAATACAGGCAGGTAGTCGGGTATTATGAGAAGATGCGACTTGCCGCAATAGAAAGAAACGACCTGACGGGGCAGTTGACGGCGGAATCAAAGATAGATGAGACTCGTTTAAAGATTGCCGATTTGATAATTGAAGTTGAAAGACTTGATGGAACATTTGTCGGCGGCTGGCAGCGGGGCTTAAGAGAATATACGTACAATCTCCAGACAACATTTGAATATGCGCAGCAGATAGCGAAAGAGACCGCTCAGGCGATGCAGCAGGCGTTTTCCGACTTCTTTTTTGATGCCTTTGAAGGGAATTTAAAAAATCTTTCCGACTACATTAACAGCTTTTTAACGAGCGTCAAGAGGGCGGTTGCAAGCGCGTTGGGGCAGCAGGTTACAGGGGCGATAACCGGATTATTTGCAAAACAGCCCACGGGAGCAGGAAGCGGTGTTGCCGGCATATCAGGCAACATGTTCGGCGACTGGACCGCCGGGCTTGGATTTCATAATGGCGGGATGCCGGATGAACCCACGTTCTACAGACTTATCCCCCGTTTCCATTCAGGCATAGGCCCCGACGAAGTGCTCTCGATTATCAGAAAAGATGAGGGCGTATTCACGCCCGGGCAGATGAAGGCTTTAGGAATAGGAATTATGGCGAACAATCAGGCGGTAACTCCGCAGATACATATAAATTTCAAGGTGGATAACCAGGCGGACGCAAAGATTGAACAGGGAGAATCAAATATGCGCTTCTATAACGGTTTTTATTGGGTGAACCAAAGCGACAATTCTGGTATAATATAAAGGTTCGATATAGAACAAAAAGAAGGTCTGAAAGGAAAACACAATGTCAGTTAGAGTTAGATTTGCACCAAGTCCAACGGGATTTCTTCATATCGGAAGTTTACGCACGGCACTTTTTACTTATCTTATTGCCAGAAGCACAAATGGAAAGTGCATTCTTCGTATCGAGGATACAGACCAGGAAAGAGAAGTTGAAGGGGCCGTTGAAAGCCTGATAGAAATCCTCCGCTGGGTAGGGATTACATTTGATGAAGGCCCACATGTAGGTGGTGAATACGGTCCATACGTTCAAACGCAAAGGATTGATATATATAACAAATACACTGAGTTACTTCTTGAAAAAGGGGGTGCTTATCGATGTTTTTGCACCCCTGAGAGATTGAAAGAGATGCGTGAACAACAAAGGGTTAATAAACTTCCAACCAGATATGACAGAAAATGCAGGGATCTAACTGATGCTGAGATTGAAAAGAAATTAAAATCTGGAGAGACCTTTGTAATAAGACAAAAAATGCCACTTAATGGTAATGTTATTGTTTATGATGAGATACGAGGAGAAATACATTTTGATGCATCTAATCTTGACGATCATGTGCTTGTCAAAACAAATGGCATTCCTACATACCAGTTTGCAAATGTAGTTGATGACCATCTTATGGGTATTACGCATGTTACCAGGGCGGACGAATGGATACCTTCATTTCCTAAAAATGCTCTATTATATCAATCCTTTGGGTGGGAGATGCCCAAATTTGTTCACTATCCTGTGATTCTTAACAAACAGGGTGGGAAGTTAAGCAAAAGGCATGGCGATGTAATGGTGGAGGAGTTTCGGGACAAAGGTTATCTTGCCGATGCACTGGTCAATTTTTGCGCACTTTTAGGTTGGCACCCGAAAGATGACAATGAGATTTTATCTCTATCTGAGTTGGAGAAATGTTTTGACATTAAGAGTATAGGGGCAAGTCCCGCAACATTTGATGCGGATAAACTCGATTACTTTAATGGTTACTATATTAGGCGTATGCCTACAGATGCACTGCTTTTAGCCTGCTTGCCATATTTGATTAATGCAAATTTGATAAAGGCCCTTGATAATGATAGTTTTAAGATTGTGAAAAGCGAAAAGGTTGTGGGGCGTGCTTATCTTGAAGGGATAGTTGAACTTGAGCATGAGCGTATCAAAAGGATTTCTGATGTGGTTGATGCGGTAGATTTCTTTTTTGCCGATGAATTAAAATATGACCCCAATATACTGTTATGGAAAAAGATGACAACGGCAGAGGTTAAGGAAAATTTAACTGGTTTATTAAAAATACTTGATGAAATAAAAACCGATGTGTGGAACGTTCATGCCCTTGAAGGGATTATTGGCGATTATATAAAGTCTCTCGGATTGAATGTGGGGAGTGTGCTATGGCCACTCAGGGTTTCTTTGACTGGTCGTAAAGCAAGTCCCGGTGTGTTTGAGGTTGCATATATATTGGGGAAACACGAAACCTTGAAGAGGATAAAAGGGGCCTTAGACCTGATTCAATAATTATGTTTTTATTGTGACCGACGCATATTGCAAAATGAATCTTTATGTCTTATATTCTTTTTATGACAAACGAAGAGAAAAACTTGATAGATTTATATGCTGATCAGGCCTTTCATGGCAATTTCATTCGTCAGGAGATTCCTGTTTGCCAGTGTGGCAAAATATACGATGAAAAAGAATTATATAATGCGCCTGGTGTATTCTTTAAAAAGATCGATGTATTCGGAAAGACATTTACACTTATTGAACCTGTGTGCCCTATTTGCAAACGGAGAATACCAGCGAATTTCAACGTATTGAATTAATCCGATTTTTCTTTATTTACCTGAACAGTATTAAAATATTTTGATTAAACACTCGGTTTCCTATACAATAAGTATTCGATGTCAATTCAACAAAATACAGTAATAGTTTCGGTTATAAACCAAAAGGGTGGGGTAGGTAAAACAACGACATCTATCAATCTTGCTGCTGGATTGGCAATGAGAGAAAAAAGCGTCCTTTTGATAGATTTTGACCCTCAGGCGCATTCAACCATTGGCTTGGGTATAGAGTCTGAGGATTTTTCGATTGCTGTCAATGACGTCCTGATAAGTAAAAAGAATATCAATGACGCAATAATGGAAACAAAGGTAAGGAATTTGTCTATTATTCCATCGCATATAAGACTTGACAGAGCAGAACAGCAACTGACCCCGGAATTGTTTCGTGAGACATTCCTTTCCAGGGCAATTCAAAAGATCGAAAAATCATTCGATTTTATCATAATCGATTGTCGGCCGACTCTTGGAACATTGACTATAAATGCTTTATATGTCTGTAATTTTGTTATTATTCCGTGCGATATAGGCAGATATTCCCTGGAGGGTTTTTCAGACCTGATGGAAACCCTTGATAACGTCAAAGATAATTCGGTATGGGACAAGCAGAAATATGTACGCATATTGATAACAAAATATGATGCACGAAACAAATTAAGTAATGGATGGGTAATGCAACAGTTAAAACCGTACAAGAAGATGATATTCAAAACGGTTATACGAAGGAATGAAGCCCTAAATCAGGCGCACATGGCTCAGGAATCGATATTCACTTATAAAAAAGATAGTAGTGGAGCAGAGGACTACAAAGAATTAACTAATGATTTTATAAAGATATGTCGAAACTTAAAAACAAACTGACAGATAAAAAAACAAAATTGGCATCGCTGCTGCAGCGCATAAAAGATCATCCTGCAAGCCTCAACAACTATAAGGATGGGGATTTTTATTTTGTTGATATTGACCTGGTTCTTACAAGCCCTGACCAACCGAGAAAATATTTTAATCCAGATACATTGGCCGAACTTAGTAATTCTATTAAAGAAAAAGGTGTATTGCAGCCGATTGTTATTAGAAAGACCAATGAAGATGAAATTTTTCTTGTTGCAGGCGAACGTCGGCTTAAGGCAGCTAAAATGGCAGGCTTAGAGAAGATACCTGCTGTACTAACAAGTGGAAATCCGGCTGAAATTGCATTGATTGAAAACCTGCAGAGAGAGGACTTAACACCTATTGAAACAGCAGAAGCATTAAAAAGAATGATCGATGAATACGGCTATACGCATGAGAAGCTTGCGTCAGCAATAGGCAAAGCAAGGTCTACTGTAACAGAAATGTTGAGCTTGATCAGATTACCAGAAGAGATAAAGGAAGCAAGTCGATATGAGGAAGGGTTTCCGAGGAGGCTTTTAACTGAGGTAGCCAAACAGGATACGCCAGAGAAGATGATCGAACTTTTTGAGCAGGTTAAAGAATATAAACTAAAAAGCGACCAGGTAAGAGAGGTTACAAGAAAAAAAATCAGGAATAAAAAACTGTCGTTGATTGAGACGGTAATATCAAAAATATCTGCTCTCAACAGACAGTTGCAAGCATTGGATATTCAAGGTTCAGCAGAGGATGAGCGATTAACTTTAATGCGGGCGTTACAAACCCTCGAAATCACAATCTCAAATCTCAAAGAAGGCACTCAAAATCAATAAGCCCTTCATTTTATAGGCTTCTGTATATAATTGTCGGCGCGCCGACAATTGCTTAACTTTTTAATTGAAACTATGCATACCTATTTAATTTTTTTGGAAAATGGAGGAATAGTTGTACCTCCTTTAATCTCTGCCCCCTTAATGAGGCAGAAACCCCCTATATTCACATTGTGTTTTATTATAGAATCTTCAATTATGGTATTTGGTCCGATAACTACATCTTCACCTATTTCTGTATTGCCTGCGATATACACGTTAGGATAAATAACGCTATCATTACCAATAGTTACATCGGTTTCGATGTATATGTTTCTGTCAATGAAAGCTACACCTTTTCTTATATGAAAATCAATAATGTTGTTTTTCATTGTTTGATTTGCCTCTAATAATTCCTTTTTTCCATTTACACCGAGGACTTCTAAGGGTTTATCATAATGATAACCCTTGACAGCTATGCTATTCTCTTTTGCAACTTTACAAATATCAGTAAGATAATATTCACCCTTTTTGTTGTTGCATCCAATTTTCTCGATCAGTGAAATATATTTTTCAGGGATAATGCATATGCCAGCGTTTATCTCCTTGATTGTCTTTTCTTCAGGACTTGCATCGGCATCTTCAATAATGTATTTGATATTATCGCCTTCCAACAGCACTCTTCCATAGCCAGTTGGATCATTTATACTTGTTATCATGAACGTTATGTCGTTGAACTTTTTATAAAAGGCAATAAAATCTTTAAGGGTGGAACTTTCGATAAGGGGTACGTCTCCATATAGAATAAGCAGATCGTTATTGCTAATAAGCCTTTTTGCTGTGAGGACGGCGTGTGCAGTGCCTTTTTGCTCATGTTGTACTGAATAATTTATGTTATATTTGGCAAGAAAGGCTTCAACCTTATCTCTTCCGTATCCGGTTACTGCTGTTATGCTTATCGGGTTTAAAGCCCTAGCCCTTTCAACGACATATCCAATCATGGGTTTTCCCATAATCTCATGCATTACTTTTGGTTTTTTTGACATCATCCTTTCGCCTTTTCCTGCAGCAAGAATAATAATATTAAACTCTTTCATCCACTGGTACCTTCTTTCCAAAAAATTTTGTAATTATAATGCTCAATTCATAGAGTCCCCACATCGGTAGTGCGATTAAAATTTGACTTGAAATGTCCGGGGGTGTGATGATTGCGCTTAAAATAAATATACCAAGTATTGCATATCTTCTTTTTGTTGAAAGCATTCTGTGGTTAATTATGCCTGCCTTTCCCAGGTAGAAAACAGCAAGTGGTAATTCAAAAATAAATCCAAATATTATTAACAACTTGAGAGTTAAATTCATATAACCCTTTAAATCTGGCATTGGTATAACTATATTTCCCGCAAAACCGACAAAAAACTTATAGATTACAGGTAATATAATAAAATAACAAAAAACAGCCCCAGAAACGAAGCAAAGACTGCCGAGAAAAACAAAAGGAATAACAAATTTTTTTTCTTTTTCGTATAAACCGGGGGCTACAAACATCCACATTTCATAAAGGATAACGGGTGATGTGATAAATATTGCTGTAACCAAAGCTATTTTGAAGTACGTTATGAATGCCTCTGTTACATAAGTGAAAATAAATGAACTTTTTTCAGGCATTACCTTTAAAAAGGGCTGCATTAAAAAATAAAAAATCCTCTCCTTAAAAATATATGTGAATATAAATGTTATTGCGATTGCAATAAAGCAAACAATGAGCCTGTCACGTAATTCTTTTAAATGTGAGAGAAAAGGTTGTTTTTTGTCTATTTGAGATTGTTCTGTCATAAAAAACTGCCCACTACACGTTATACACTGTGTTTGTTGGGCTTTGAAATGCCTTCATCAGTGTTATTTGTTTGAGGAATTGTATCTTGACCCTGAATTGTCTCGTGGATATCTTCTTTTGTAACCTCTTCCTGTATTGTGTCTTTTACTTCGTCCGCCATACGTTTAAATTCGTTAAAAGCTTTACCAAGAGATTTTGCAAGCTCAGGTAACTTTGAAGGGCCTACAACTATTAGAGCTACAACAAGTATAACAAGGATCTCAGGAAGACCTATACCGAACATGTGTTTAAAATATCATAAAATTACCGGCAGGTAAACGAAAACAACTAATAATATTTGTACTACAGGGTTAATTGGACAGAAACAACCAATGGAAAATACAAATAGCGACTTTCATGAACTTTTTACTTGACATTATTTTTATATAATAATAATATTAATTCTGTATTCATTACAATTATGGAAAGATTAATAGAAAGACTAAATGAAAAACATATCCAGCCATCCCACCAGAGGATAAAGATCCTAGAAATCCTGGAAAATAACTGTGACCATCCAAACGTGAATACAATCTATGAACTATTATGTAAGGAAATGCCCACAATATCCAGGACAACAGTTTATAATACGTTAAATACATTTGTGGAAAAAGGTCTTGTTAGCGCTTTAACAATAACGCCTGAAGAATTACGTTACGATTATGTTACTATTCCACACCACCATCTTTTGTGTAGAATGTGTGGTCGTATTATTAATGTCGAAGTGCAATGCAGTTTTGCAGTTAAAAAGGAGATAGAGGGACATAAGATAGAGGATGTCCAAGGTTATTTTAAGGGTATCTGTAAAGAATGTTTGATAAAGGGTAACACAGAAAAATAAAAATAGGAGGTTTACCATGGCTCAGAGATCAGAGGTTTATAAGTGTGATATTTGTGGGAATATCGTTGAGGTGATGCAGGGAGGCGCAGGACAGCTTGTTTGCTGTAATCAACCCATGAAGCTTTTGAAAGAAAACACCGAAGAAGCATCACTTGAAAAGCATGTTCCAGTAATTGAAAAAACAGCAGAAGGGTTTAAGGTAAAGGTTGGTAGTGCGGTTCACCCTATGGAAGAGAAACATTATATAGCTTGGATTGAACTTATAGTTGACGGCAAAAATTATATCCAGTTTTTAAAACCACAAGAGCCACCAGAAGCATTTTTTGCAGTAAAAGGTGACAATCCAATAGCTCGAGAGTATTGTACGATACACGGACTTTGGAAGAATTAATAAAGTAAAAAAGGCGAGGTAAACAGCATGAAAAGTATAAAGGGTACAAAGACTGAAAAAAACCTGCTTGCTTCTTTTGCCGGGGAATCACAAGCAAGGAACAGGTATACGTATTTCGCTTCCCAAGCAAAAAAAGAGGGATATGAACAGATATCGTGGTTTTTTACAGAAACAGCAGATAACGAGAAAGAACACGCTAAGAGATTTTTTAAGTTTCTTGAAGGTGGAGAGGTCGAGATTACAGCAACTTTTCCTGCAGGCATTATTGGTAAAACATCTGAAAATCTTCGAGCAGCGGCAGCAGGTGAAAATCTTGAATACACTGTTTTATATCCTGAAGCCGCCAAAATTGCGGATGAGGAAGGATTTCCGGAAATAGCTTCTGTTTTTAGGGCAATTGCCCTCGTAGAGAAAGAGCACGAAAAGAGATATCTTTTATTACTAAAAAATGTTGAGGCTGATAAAGTTTTCAAAAAGGATAGTGCCATTAAATGGAGATGCAGAAACTGTGGGTATGTGTACGAAGGGAAAGATGCTCCAAAGGAATGCCCTGCCTGTGCACACCCTACGTCGTATTACGAGGTTTTGGCGGAAAACTATTAATTATATTCAACTTCCAAAGGGTTCAAGTACTAAGTGATGTGTTTTAAACTCTTGCTGCTTGAACCCTCATCATCTTGATACATTGCCCTGCAATATTTTGAATGGTTTTTTCCTTGACACGCCTCTTTGCCATTTGTTACTTTTCACGATAAAATAATGTAAATTATATCAAACTTTAGCAAGTGAACCTGAATGACATTGATATGGAGAAAAACGTAGGGTGAGTATTAAGATTGCTGGGATTCAATTTGCATGTTCTGTTGATAAGAAGATCAATATTGAAAAAGCCTTGAAAATATCCGAGCTTGCAATCAAGGAAGGGGCGAAAATAATTTGTTTCCAGGAATTATTTAACCTTCAGTGGTTTCCAATGAACAGAGGAGATGACGAGGTATTTAGTCAGGCCGAGGACTTAAGAAGTGAAACAATAAGGATTATTAAAAAGAAGGCAAAATCGGCTGGTGTGGTTTTTTTGTTACCTTTTTTTGAAAAAAATAGCTCGAATTATTATAATAGTTGCATTGTTATAAATTCAGATGGCACTGTTTTAGGAAAGTACAGAAAGATTCACCTGCCGGATATACCTCTTTGGGAGGAAAAATATTACTTTTCTGAAGGAAACAATGGTTTTCCTGTTTTTGAAACTCAGTTTGGGAAGGTTGGCGTTCAAATTTCGTGGGACAATCTCTACCCAGAAGGCACAAGAATCCTTGCGTTAAAAGGGGTTGATATTGTATTTGCTCCGACAGCATGTGCATTTAAATCACAGCTTATATGGCAGACTGTGATTACGGCAAATGCAATTACAAACGGTATTTTTATAATGAGGGTAAATAGGGTAGGGAGTGAAGCAGCACAAGATTTTTATGGAATGAGTTTTTGTGTAAATCCTGAAGGTGAATTAATTGGAGGGCCAACAGGTGGTGGCGACAGTATTCTTCTGGCAGATATTGATTTGGAATATTTGAGAAGGGTTAGAAGAGAGTGGCCCTTACTAAAAGAAAGGAAACCATCATTGTATAAAGAAATATTGGAGGAATAGCGATGAGCGACGAACCATCTCTTTGTATAATTTGTGCATGGCGAGAGAACTGCAAAAAACAGTTCTTGAAGGGTAAAGATGTAAGCTTGAAATGTCCTGATTTTACGAGGGATTTATCTATAAAGCATTTGGAGAAAGATGATGATGAGAAAAAAGATAGCGGAGATGATAAGGGAGGCATGTGAAACCTGTAAGACCAAAGGTATCATACCGCACGAGATAGATATTGAGCCGATTATCGAAACCCCAAGAGAAGTTGAGTTTGGCGATTATTCAACAAATATTGCTTTTATTCTTGCCCCGAAGCTTAGAAAAAACCCCTTTGAAATTGCAGAGATAATAATATCGCATCTAAATTATCATGATGTATGTAAGAAGGTAGAATTTGCTGGAAAAGGCTTTATAAATTTCTTTGTTAAAGATGAATTATGGAGAAGTTCTTTACTGGATATTTATCGATACGGAATAGATGATTTTTTACCAGATATTGGCAAAGGCAAAAAAGTGCTCATAGAATTTGTAAGTGCTAACCCAACTGGTCCTCTTCACATTGGCCATGGGAGAGGTGCCGTTGTTGGTGATGTTCTTGCAAATATATTAAAAAGCACGGGATACAAAGTGGTAAAAGAGTATTATATTAATGATGCAGGCAAACAAATCAACACCCTCGGTGAATCTACATACTTGAGATGGAAGGAACTAAAGGGGGAATCTGTTGACTATCCGAAAGATTTCTATCAGGGTGTTTATGTCAAAGAGTTTGCCGCAGAGTTGATAGAAAAAAATATACCGGTATCGACAGAACGGCTTGAGGCAGTTAAGCAATTGGCAGAGTATTCTGGCGGTAAGGTCATGAAAGGTATTCAGGAGGACCTTGAAGGGTTTGGTGTATATTTTGATAATTATTTCAGGGAATCTACGCTTTTTGAAAAAGGCATTGTTGATGAAACGCTGGAATTGCTTAAAAGCAAGGGATTGGCATACGAGAAAGATGAAGCATTATGGTTCAAGACGGGCTTGTTCGAAAACGATGAAGACAGGGTGCTTGTTAAATCAGATGGAGAAAAAACATATTTTGCATCTGATATTGCTTATCATAGACACAAACTCGAGAGGGGATTTGAATTATTGATCGATTTATGGGGTTCTGACCACCATGGATATATTCCAAGATTGAGGGCTTCATTGGATGCAATTGCAGGCAAAAAAGACAGACTTAAGGTGATCTTGATACAATTTGTTACACTTCTGAAAGACGGAAAACCCGTTGGTATGTCTACAAGGGCGGGGCAGTTTACTACCTTGAAAGATGTTTTGGGCGAAGTGGGCAAAGATGCAGCGAGGTTTTTCTTTCTAATGAGAAAGAGTGATGCACATCTTGAATTTGATCTCGATCTCGCTAAAAAGACTTCGAATGAAAACCCTGTATTCTACGTACAATATGCAAATGCTCGTATTGAAAGCATTTTTAGAAATGCAGAAGAAGATGGGATCGACACCAGTATTTTTATTGAAAATGAAAAGAAAAGGGATGCGAATATAAATGTAAATCTGGATATTTTGACAAGCGACGAAGAGATTACCTTAATCAAGGGGATACATCAGTTTTATGATGTAATGGAAGGTTGTGCAAGGACGTTTGAGCCACATCGTTTAACGTTTTATCTTATTGAGCTTGTCGGAAGATTTCACAGTTATTATAACAAGACAAGGGTTTTGAAAAACGAGATAGATACAACGATATCAAGGCTGTTTCTTCTGTTTATGCTTCAAAAGATTATTCAGAAAGGGCTTTATATACTCGGTGTGTCCGCACCGGAACGTATGTGATTATTTTGTAATAAAGTTTGCTCATAAAAATCATTAAAACATAAATCATGGGCAAGTACATAGTATGGGAGTTGGAATGGATAAAAAGAAAAGCAAAACAAGGGAGTACATTGAATCACTTGTTATAGCGGCTATTATTGCGTTTTTTGTAAGGGGTTTTATTGTTCAAGCGTTTAAAATACCGTCGAGTTCTATGGAGCCAACATTGCTGATAGGTGATCATCTGCTTGTCAATAGGCTCAGTTATGTAATGAAAGTGCCGTTTACTGATACTGTTATTTTTAGTCTGGGTAATCCAAAAAAGGAAGATGTAGTTGTATTTCGTTATCCGATGGACAAGAGTAAGGATTTTATAAAAAGGGTTATTGCTACTGGGGGCGATAAGCTTGAGATAGTAAACAAGGTCATTTATGTCAATGATAAAAGAATTGACGACAGGTGGGGACATTATAGAGATAATGACATAATTCCTGCTTATTTATCACCAAAAGATAATCTTGGACCAATAATTGTGCCAAAAGACTCCTATTTTGTAATGGGTGACAACAGAGACAGAAGTCTTGACAGTAGATTTTGGGGGTTTGTGAAGAAAGAAGACCTCGTCGGGAAGGCTTTTATATTGTATTTTTCATGGAACAATAAGTCAAATAGTGTTTTAGATTGTATTAGATGGAATAGGGTTGGAAGATTAATACATTGATATGAAGATATATATTATTCTTATCATAATTTTTTTAATGCCTTTTTATGTAATTGCGGGTGATTATTCAAAATCGATTCATCATTTTCTAAAGGGTTACAGAAGTGATCTACAAGGCGATTTAGATGAAGCGATAGAAAATTACAGGTCCGCACTTCTTTACAATCAAAAATCATCAAGCTTAATGAGCGAGTTGTCTTTTGCATATATCAAAAGGGGTGAACTAAATAAGGCTGAGAGTATTTTAAATGAAGCAATAAAATTGGACGAGAGCAATCGCAATGCCCTAATTTTATTGGGTGGCATATATTCTGCTAAAGGTGATATAGAAAAAGCAAAAAATATGTATCAAAAATGTATTGTTTTAAACACTGAAGATACTGAGGCATACTTATATCTTGGTGCTATATATATTAATGAAAAGCAATATGAAGAGGCGATAAGGATATACAAAAAAATTCTTGAATATGATAATGAAAATATTATTACAATTTACTATATAGGCAGAATAAAAGCTGAATTAAAAGAGTATACCGAGGCGAAAAAATATTACAATAACGTA
>MWEV01000175.1 GCA_002071245.1 Deltaproteobacteria bacterium ADurb.Bin026 | reverse complement strand
GGGGTACTTACCGGACATGTGCATGTGGAGCAAGATATTGACGGTATTGTAAGGGGGGTCTATCATACATTACATCTAAGCGGCAGGCGGTTGCATTCTTTATCGTCTGTTGTTTTTGGTCTTGCGACAAATCGAATATTTCCCCATTCAACAGAAAAAAGATATACAGTTGAAAATGATATCTTACAGTATGACCATATGTATATAAATTACTGCGGAAATCCAGGTTCAATCGTGACCGCATCTTTTGCTGATGTGATAAATGGCGTATATCCCACGTCTTATTTTAAAGACAAGATAGTCTTCGTCGGTGTAACAGCTCTTGGCGCAGGTGACCGGATTTTGACCCCGTTCTCCAAAGATAGAAGAGGTATGGCAGGCGTTGAAGGCCAGGCAAACATATACAATACACTGATTACAGGTAGTGCCATCAACACTGTTCCAAAAATCTTGAGATGGCTGATGGTAATATCTGTCGCAGCTTTTTCTATGTTTTGTTTTTTAAGATTGACGGAACAGCGCGCAGCCTTTCTCGCATTGTTCGAGCTTTTAGCGATTGCCGTTGTGACTTATCTGCTTTTTTCATTCTTTAATATATGGCTTGTACCCTCTGCCTTTTTTGTCACAATTTTCCTGATGTTTGTTCTTGCCTATATATTCAGGTTTAACGACGCTGTTGTCTTGCTCGACAAGGCATATACGGCGTTGGTGCCTCGTTTGAGGTGGGGTTATGAAAAAAACGGAAACGAACATATCAGAAAAGGTATATTCGGTTTTTTTACCGAAAGGGGGGTTCGGATGAAGTCTCAGATTTTGAATGATGTAAGCACACAACTCGGTTTCGAGAAGGAATTGACTGATAGAGCGCTTTTAAGCGATATCCACGGTGTGCTCATCTTTGGTCCTGACAAAAGGAATATGCTGATCAACGATCTTGCTCAGGGTTTATTGAGAGAGAATAATATTGAGATGGCCTCGTCTGAAATATTCGTAAAATCTTTGGCAGGCTTCATGATGGATAAAATGGACCCTGAAGTTGTGCTTGAAGGGTTATCTTCGGCAAAAGATGGGTTATCGTTTACCGTTTCGTTGGAAAGACCTTCAAAGACATTTTATAAGGTAGATGCCTCCTGTTTTGAAATCGATGATGGTTCTTACCGACTTTTTTTACTTTCAGATGTAACAAGGATCAAAGAACTTGAAATGCTGAAAGGACATATTATTTCTGTTGTCTCTCATGAGCTTAAAACACCACTGACTTCAATACAGGGTTTCAGCGAAATACTCGCAGACAAGCTTGAAGGAAAAATGAAAAATTTTGCAGAGATCATTCATAGAGAATCAGAAAGACTTGCGCGCTTTCTCAATATGTTCCTCGATATTACAAGGATTGAAGAGGGTAGGCAACCCATCAAAATGGCATCTGTAAACCTGAATAACGTCATTCGTGAAGTTGCATTGGCTTTAAAACCGATTGGAGACAAGAGTAGCATCACCATAAATACCGATATACCTGAAAAAACAGATGATATAAAGATCGATATAGACCTTACCAAACAGTGCATATATAATCTCGTTGAAAATGCGATAAAATACAGCCCCCCAGACATGGATGTCACAATAAGACTGAAAGATGAAAAAGACACCATTGTAGTTGATATAATTGATCATGGTTATGGCATCAAACAGGAGGATATTAAAAAGGTTTTTGAAAAATTTTACCGTTCGAGTTCCGACAAAACAAAGAATATCAAGGGCTCTGGTCTTGGACTCACCTTTGTGAAAGAGGCTGTTGAGGCCCAGGGCGGGAGGCTTTCGTTTGTCAGTGTATACGGTGAAGGCTCGACGTTTTCAATTACATTTCCGAAAAATAGATAGATCACGGATATCGGGTATCAAATATTTGCATAGTAGAATGCTTTGAACATGTACTGTATTGTTTTTTAAATCCATCTTATGTATATTGATGCTAGCATTTTTACGATATGCAAATTGCACTGATTCTAGTCCTTGCCTTATTAAGCACCCATGTCTTTGCCGCAGATATATTAATAGGCGGTGTTAAGACGTATGTTGTTCAAAAAGGCGACAGCATCGAGCTTATTGGCGCCAAACATGGGGTATTCTGGAAGATTATTGCAAAAGATAACAATATTGATACGAAATTGCCGATACCTGAAGGAACCACACTGACGATAAATAATCTCAAGATTGTCCCTAAGGTTGTGAAGGACGGTATCATTATCAATATCCCAGACCGGACACTCTATTATTTCCGTGATGGTAAGCTAACCGATATACCCGTCGGGGTAGGTTTACCTTATGAGGAAAATAATATGAAATGGCACACAGAAATAGGTACATTCAAGATAAAAAGGAAAAAGAAAAATCCTACATGGAATGTGCCGACCTCCATACAGAAAGAGATGGAACTCAAAGGAAAACCCGTTGAAAAGGCTGTGCCGCCTGGACCTGAAAACCCCCTTGGCAGATATGCCCTTGACACTACAATTCAAGGCATATTGATACATGAAACAAACAAGCCGAGGAGTGTTTACAGGTATCTAAGTCATGGTTGCATAAGGGTTTTGCCCGAACATATGGAAAAATTATTCGAAATGGTTGAGGTTGGCACCCCTGGTGAAATCATTTATGAGCCGGTTAAGATTGCTGTTGTCAATGACAGGGTATATCTGGAAGTCAGAACTGATATGTACAGGAAAATCAAATCCAAAATCGAGCATACACGTATGGTTATTCAGGATAGGGGGGTAGCGGACCGTGTTGACTGGGAAAAGATCGACAGAATGATAAAAGAGCAATCTGGCATTGCAGAAGATGTGACGATAACCAAAACCAAAAAGATATTAAAATTTCTTGGGTCAAAATAAGGGCAGGTTACGTTATTAAGGGGCGCATACAGATAGCTGTGTTGCTTCAACCTGAGTTACCGCTTGCATAATAAAATAGAAAGACTATAAGTTGTAGTATGCAGGAAGATACCTACAATGGTTTCCACAGGTTTGTAAGGGGATGGTCAATTTCGGTCATTGTGATTGCAGCCTTTTTTGTCATTTTGCTTACCGGCGTTTATATCTCTTATCAACAC
>MWEV01000174.1 GCA_002071245.1 Deltaproteobacteria bacterium ADurb.Bin026 | reverse complement strand
GTAAAACTTGCTACTGTCGAGGGCGGTGCTGTGGATGACCTAAAGGCACTTGAAGAAAAAGGTGTCAAAATCCTTGTCTGTGGTACATGTGTCAATTTCTTTGAACTGAACGGGAAAATCATGGCAGGCAATTTGTCTAATATGTACGAGATTGCAGGCACACTTTCCACGGCAGGAAGGATTGTCAAACCATGAAGAACCAAACCTATTGTGTCGCTATGTTTGACTCTGTTAGTCATGTCATAAAGGCAGAGAAGATACTCAAAAAGGCAGGGATTCCGCACAAAATTATTCCAGTGCCAAAAAGCATAAGTACCGATTGCGGCGTATGTGTGCGCTTTCTTCCTGACCATAGGGATGCGGTTACAAATGCCCTCATGTCAAACGTAGATATCAGCAATATACGTGAAATTATTTTATGACAGACCCCGCAGCAATGGTAAGCATTGCAATAAATGTTAGTACAAATCCATACATGTATGGAAATCATGATAAAAAGCAAACAAATATGGTGAGGATTTAGGGTATACTATCCCGATGGGAACACATACCATGCGAAAGAATAGAATCATTTTATTTGATAAGGACGAAAGAACAAAGGCAATTTCTATGCTTCTAACAAAAGGTGACGGTATAGAAGGAATTTATAGAGAGGCTGATGACATCAGGAAGCAAAACATGGGTGATGAGGTATATATCCGCGGCATAATCGAATTCTCAAGCATCTGCGCCAATGATTGTCTATACTGCGGCATCAGGGCATCGAATATGTCAGTGAATCGTTACGCGATGAATGCCGATGAGATACTTGATATAGCAAGGACTATGGAATCTGTGCAACAGACAACAGTTGTGCTTCAATCAGGGGAAACCCCGGGAATCAATGATGATGAGATTGGCGCAATCATACGTAGAATAAAGCATGAGACAAACCTTGCAGTCACCCTTTCGGTTGGAAATAGGCCTTATAAAACGTACAAGTACTGGCGTGATTGTGGTATGGATCGTTATCTGCTGAGATTTGAAACAAGCGATAGCGATCTTTTTGAAAGGCTCCACCCTGATTGTAGTCTCGACGAGCGCTTGGAATGTTTATACGCATTGAAAAAACTCGGTATTCAGACAGGCAGTGGATTCATGATAGGGCTTCCTGGCGAAACAATCGATATTTTGGCAGACAATATACTTCTTTGTCGTAAACTTGACCTCGATATGATAGGAATAGGACCTTTTATCCCCCACCCTGACACACCCCTTGGCAGGGAAAAGAACGCATATGAAGGGGATGAAGATATGTTTTTCAAGGCTCTATCTGTATTACGTATCTTTAACCCCGATGCGCATATCCCGGCTACGACTGCATTTGATGCAGTCTTTCCTGGGGTGGGAAGGAACCTTGCCCTTCAAAGAGGCGCCAACATATTTATGCCAAACAATACCCCCGTTGAACTCAGAAAAGACTATATACTTTACCCGGGCAAACCATGCGTTGATGAAAGCATTGAACAATATGCAAGGAGTGTTCTTATGAGAATAGAATCTATTGGAAGGATAACTGGCAAAGGACATGGACATTCAATAAAAAGAAATCGAGACATCGAATGATGTAAATGATAAAATAGATTGTAGATATCTGTAGAATAGAAAGGAGTTTTTATGTGGGAATACACAGATAAAGTGAGAGAACATTTTCTGAATCCTAAGAATATCGGTGAGATAGAAGACCCTGATGGTTTAGCAGAGGTAGGCTCTATTGCCTGCGGAGATGCCCTAAAACTGACATTCAAACTCGATGAAAACAAACGCATCAAAGATGCAAGGTTCAAGACTTTTGGATGTGCCAGTGCCATTGCATCAGCTTCAGCCCTAACAGAGATGTTAAAGGGCAAGACCGTTGAGGAGGCAATGAAGATTACAAATCAGGATATTGCAAACTACCTTGGAGGACTGCCCCCGGAAAAGATGCATTGTTCTGTTCTTGGACAGGAGGCACTGGAAAAGGCCATTGAACACTATAGGGGTGTAAGTCATAAAAGACCTGATGAAGAGATCGTCTGCGTCTGCTTTGGCGTCACAGATGGTGAGATTGAGCAGGCTGTAAGACAGAATAACCTTACAACCATTGATGAAGTGACAAACTATACAAAAGCTGGGGGTGGTTGTAAAAATTGCCACGAGAAGATAAAGGCAATCATTGACAGGGTACATGCGTCTGGAAAACAGGAAGAAAAACCCCTTGAAAAGCCGAAACTGACCAACCTCAAAAAGATGAGGATGGTTGAAGAAATAATCGAGCGTGAAATCAAACCGTCACTCAAGCAAGACGGGGGAGACATAGAGTTGATAGACATTGTGGACAACAGGGTACTCGTTGCTACACGAGGCGCCTGTGCCACATGTCAGGCATCACAGGTAACACTTAAGGGGTTTGTAGAATGGAAACTTAAAGAACTCGTATCGCCAGAACTTATCGTAGAGGAGGTGTCACTATGAAAACAATCTACCTTGATAATAATGCAACAACAATGGTTGCACCAGAGGTTTTGGAAGAAATGCTTCCCTATTTCAGTCAGTATTATGGAAACCCTTCAAGCATGCATAGTTTCGGCGGTCGCACTGCCAAAGATATAAATGATGCCCGTGAAAAGACAGCATCCCTGATAGGGGCTGAACCTGATGAAATCGTATTTACAAGTTGCGGAACTGAAAGCGACAATACGGCGATCATGTCTGCGCTTGATGTGAACCCGAGCAGACGACACATCGTGACAACAAGGGTTGAGCATCCCGCTGTAAGGGCATTATGTGAACACCTTGCAGGAAAGGGTTATTTGATAACAACCATCGATGTGGATGGCGATGGCAATCTTAATATGGATCAGTATGAAAAAAGTCTTACCAAAGATACAGCCGTTGTAAGCATTATGTGGGCGAA
>MWEV01000173.1 GCA_002071245.1 Deltaproteobacteria bacterium ADurb.Bin026 | reverse complement strand
AGTGCCTCCCTTTTCCGTTACCCCTGGCAGAATAGCCTGGCATTGCAGGTGTCGGGATATTCCTTAGCAAACCGTCGAGAGGCGAGGAAGCTCGGTCTTTTGCTGTCAGGCAAAAGTTCCGAAGCCGAACGCGAGCGATTGGAGCCGCTGGAGCGCAATGAGCGTGTTTGCGGGGAATGTCCCCACACCAATGCTCATCCTGCACCCTGTAATTCATAGTAATTTGTAGATATTTATTGTGAAGGGGAAGCATAACCACCGTGTCATGCCCGAATGCCTCCCTTTTCCGTGGTGGTGAGCACGCGGAAATACCCCCCTTTTCTGTCATGCCCGAGTGGTTCTATCGGGCATCCATAACCACCGTGTCATGCCCAAGCGTTGTGATGCTCCACGCGTTTGTAAAGAAAACAAAAGATACTCTTGAGCAGAAATTGATAATTGCCCGGAAAAGAATGAAGGAGGTACGTAATGGATGAATTGAAATATAAACCTATTCCCCATGACCACGAGGCATTTCTCAAGAATGCCAAAAGGCGGGAGGGTTTTAGAAAGGCATACGAAGGTTTGGAAGAAGAATATGCCCTTAAAAATACGCCCAGGCTGTCGGTTGCCACCTGGAAGTTAAATTGGTTCCAGATTCACCCTCAACAAGCAACTCATAGTTAAAGGTTTCTGTGTTACAAGCAAAATTGTTGCTTTGCTACAATTTTTGTAGCTCTATGTTTCAATGCTCCATGCCCCGCCCTACTGTTTTCACTATCCGCTCTCCATTGATGGTGTGGCATGAAAGTTGCTTATAATAAAGGATTATTGTCAAAAAAAGATGTACAGACAATACGAATAAGCCCTGAATGTTATTTTTAGTTGCTAAATAAATAAGGAGGTGATAAAAAAACTGCTCTACCCTTAGTTATTTGAAGTTTAATAAAAATCAAGGAGGTTATTTTATGAAAACGTTAAGGAACAAAAAAGGTTTTACACTTATCGAGCTGATTATTATCATTATCATCCTCGGTATACTCGCAGCGGTCGCAGTACCGAAGTATTTGGAGATGCAGGCTGAAGCCCGCAATGCCACTGCAAGAGGCATACTCGGAGCCTTAAGGGGCGCAAACAGCATCTTGTTTTCACAATATGTTCTTCATGGAACAAATACCGCATACACAATGGGTGGAGTTGTTGGTGGCGCAAACATCCAGGGCGTAGGCGCAACAGCCGTCGGTGCAGCAACATATACTGCACTTATAGGCGGCGTTACATATACATTCAGCCTAACGGCACCTACTCTGCCAACAACACCTGGCCAAGTGTATGTAGCCACCACAACTTGGTAATATTCAAGCGACTTTTGCATAGCATTGGATTTGCTTAAACGTTCACGAGGTTTTACTCTAATTGAGCTTATAGTTATTGTTATAATCCTCGGAATAATTGCAGCGGTTGCTCTTCCAAGATATCTGGAGCTAAAAGCAGAGGCACAAATCGGCACTGCAAAAGGAATACTTGGAACATTAAGGGGCGCTAACGTCTTACTTTATTCTCGCTATATCCTGAACGGGACAAGCGCCCCATATTCGATGATTGATATAATTGCAAACGCAAACATCCAGGGCGTAGGCGCAACAGCCGTCAGTGCAGCAACATATACTGCAAACATAGGTGGCACTATATATACATTCAGCCTAACGGCACCTATTCTGCCAACAACACCTGGTCAAGTGTATGTTGCCACCACAACTTGGTAATGTTTGTATATCCCTTATTCTTCGCCATAACAATATTATATTTTCACCCCATGCTGTCATGCAAAAACTTATTTGTAGAAAGAGATCTTTCAGCCTTTTTTATCCCTCCCAAATACTTATGGGTCAAACAAATATGTCAAGGTGAGTTTCCTCTATGGAACCCATATAATTATTCGGGCATTCCTCTTTTAGCCACCCTTCAGCCAGGGGTGCTCTACCCTCCCCACATCTTCTACCTTTTCCTCCCATTCAACGTTGTGTGGAATTGGCTAATTATATTGCATTTTGTTCTTTCAGGTATCACAATGTACATTTTTTTAAGATACCTCAAGGCATCAAAGACAGCTTCGTTTATCGGCGGCATTATTATTATTTTATCGGGCTATATGATGTCTATCCACAGTCTTCTTACCCATCTTTTTTCTGTTCCGTGGTTCCCTCTTGTGGCGATGTATTTTTTAAAGTACCTCAATTATAAAAAAAACAAATATTTATCGCTTTGCATTGTCTATCTCACTGTTCAATTTCTTGCCGGGGCACCTGAGATTGTAATGATGACCTTGTTCGTTATTTTTATCTTTGCAATTTTCCCAGGTACATTTACAGAAGAAAAAACTACGCATTCTTTCGCCATTAAAGCAATTATTTTAACGACTTTAATTGTACTATTTCTGTCATCTGTTCAACTGCTTCCTTTTATCGAATTAAAATCGTTCAGCATTAGGAGCAGCGGGTTAAGCTACCAAGAGGCGACCACTTGGTCTTTTGATTGGAAAGACTTTATACAATTTATTTTACCAGATGCCTTCGGATATTTTCAGACCACTGAAAAATACTGGTCAAACCAATCATGGCTTAAAACAGTATACCTTGGCATTATACCCCTTATTCTGTCAATGTTCTATTTTATCAACAAAGACAAAAGGAAATGGATTTTTCTCTTTCTTATCGTTGTATCTTTTATGATTGCACTTGGCAGAAACACACTCCTTTATAATCTTCTTTATCACATACCGCCTTTTAATAGTATGCGCTACCCTGTAAAGTATCTTTTTCTATTCTTCATGGTCTTATCAATAACATCCGCTTTAGGGTTTGATAGGATTGTAGAGGGGGTAGAAAAAAAAGACCGTTCAACGAAACTTTTCATAAATATCGTCTTTTATATTGGTTTTTTATTTGCATTCCTATGGGGTTATTTCAATTTTTTTGAGCCTGAAATTCATCTATTCCTTGAACGTAATGGTTACACACCAAACGCATACAATGATATTAAGTTTAATATCCATAACATAAAAAGATTTCTCTTGTTCTCTTTCATATTTTGCACAATTTTGTTTGTTTATATGGGCATTAAAAAATTTAAAAAACTCACTTTATACGGAATGTCTTTTGTTCTTATTGCAGATTTGTTCCTTGCAAATTACAGCTTTTATTACCCTGTATCTTGGGATTGGTATATGTCGAGAAATGATTTTATTGAAATTCTATCAAAAAACAAAGAGACAGAAAGATACTTCACTACAAAAAAAACTTCAAAAGAGTTTGAACATTTTCCGTACGACAGGGCAACACTTAGCCCATCATACGCATCTATATTCGGTTTGTACACAATCTGGGGCGCAGAAGTTATGAGGGTATCTCATCATGATTTGCTGTTAAATATGCTTTTAAACAGTCCATCCATAAATGATGGCAAAAAGGTTTTTGATTTTTCAGGTGTAAGATATCTCATTACTTCATACAAAATTGACGATAAAGACTTCGAATTGATCAGAAAAATACCTGTCAATGAAAAAAACGCTTATCTCTATGAATATAAGAGGTATTTTGGTAGGTTTCTCCTTTTTAAGGATGCGGTTTTTGTGCAAAATGTAAACGCTGCCATTGAGAAATTAACAGATAGAGATATAGACCTTCGTTCTACACCGATACTTATCGATAGCAAGAGAGGGCAAAATCCGCCTTCGGCAACTCTGACTTCAATCAAAAACAACAAAACTATTGAATATATTAAAGGTGGGCTATCGGAAAAAGCAACCCTTCTGTCATACGAAGCAAACAAGGTGGTCATCCAGTGCGACGGGGAGACGGACGGCTTTTTGTACGTCAGCGATACATATTATCCCGGTTGGAGGGCATATGTGGACGGCAAGGCGACAAAGATTTATCAGGCAAATCTCGCATTCAGGGCTGTGGAAGTGCCCGCAGGCAAGCATACCGTCGTTTTCAGATATGTACCATTATCTTTCTATCTGGGGCTTGCCTTGACATGCATCGGTATTTTATTATGCCTGTACCTCATAATAAAGGACAAGGATGTTTGAGAGGATATCAACGATTAATTGTTGGCATTAAGGCAAAAAATATTGGAATATATACTAAATCATGACTGATAACCATCATGTAACAAGAAGTTATGGCCTTCTCGAAGGTTTTCTTGCAAAAAAAAGGACTCACCTTACAGGTAGACTAATTCCTGAAAGGCACAGAAAAGGCAGGATCCTTGATATCGGCTGTGGAACGCACCCTTACCATCTTATGAATACAGTTTTTTTTGAAAAGCACGGTATTGATAAAAGCATAAGAGAGAAGGACTATGAATCACTGAAAAAAGACAATATCTTCATCAAGTCATTCAACATCGAGCGCGAGGATAACCTGCCCTTTGAAGATAATTATTTCGAAACCATAACAATGCTTGCCGTCCTTGAACATATAGAGCCTTCCCATGTTTCAAGGATTATAAATGATGTCTTTCGCATACTAAAGGATGACGGTATTTTCATCTTAACCACACCGCCGCCATGGACAGACAGACTGCTTCTTATAATGGCCGGTCTGGGTCTTGTCAGTGTTACTGAAATCAAAGA
>MWEV01000172.1 GCA_002071245.1 Deltaproteobacteria bacterium ADurb.Bin026 | reverse complement strand
TTATGAGATCTTCTGCCTCTTTAAGGTGGGACGAGAAGGGTCTTGTTTCATCGGGAAGTGTTGACCTAGAGAATGGCGGAAACATGTTTTTACAATTTTTATCTACTCAACCGGCTTATGCAAAGATGCCAGATTATGGTCAATTAAAATGCTCGTGGAATGAGGTAGATGCCCATCTATTCAACCCATTCTTACATGATAACCTTGAATTTAAGGGTAAAATATCGGGTAAAATAACAGGTAGACTGATCCACGACATGCAGTTCGATATTTCAGGTCAAACATTTATGACAGGTGGACGTTTTGCCTGGAAAAGAGATGAAGGCAGAATATCTTTCGCAACAGAAAAGGCAAATCTTTTTTTTACGTGGAGAGATTCTTTTCTGACAGGTGGTCTCGATCTTGTATTACCCAGTTATGGCCAGATGAAAGGTTCTTTTAAGTTGCCAATTTCAGCACGTTTGCCATTGAAGCATGAACCGCATGGCCAGATTTTACTCGAAAGTCATGGCAAAATGCGTGAAAAAGGTATGGTCAGCGCAATCTTTCCAGGTCTGGTTGAGGAAACGGGCGGTCAAGTGGACTTTCATGTATCAGCAACAGGTACATGGTTGAACCCTGATTATAAAGGTTGGTTGACGCTTGATAAGGCTAGTGCGTTTTTTCCTGTAGCAGGCGTGCTTATTAAAGATATAGGCATGAAGGCGGAATTAAATAACGACAAAATACAGATCAATTCTTTTAATGCAACCTCTGGCAAGGGTAATGTAGAAGGTTCTGCGATGGTTTGGGTTAAAGACTGGAGGATTGACCGATTTAAAGGAAAGATATCCGGTAAAAGATTTCAGGCTGTTTATGTTCCAGAGATTCAACTGGAGGTCAACCCGGATGTTGTGTTTGAAGGCAATGAAAAGGTAATTTCAATAAATGGGTCTGTTGAGGTTCCGGAAGCTATTATCAATCAGGGTGAGTCGAAAAAAGGAGCTGTACACACAAGTCCTGATATAAATATAATAGATGCACCAGTAAAAGAGAAAAAAAAGATAAAGGGATTGAATTTTGATGCACGTATAATGGTTTTGCTCGGCAACAATGTGGTAATCAAGTCTCCTGGCGTTGATGCGCGTCTCGAGGGAAAGGTGCTTCTTACTGGAAAAAACATTGAAAAGATCAACGGTGAGGGGCAGATAAAAATTGTCAGGGGTCAGTACAGTGGATATGGGACAAAACTTGATGTTACGAGGGGTAACATCGTCTTTAATGGAAAGCCTGTTGAGCTTGCATCGCTTGATATTATGGCGCTTCGTACGATAAATACTGGCAGATTTAATGAGGTCAAGGCTGGTGTAATCATAACGGGTACACCTCAATCGCCCCTGATCAATCTATATTCTGAACCTTCGATGTCTGAGGCTGATGTTCTTTCATATATTGTGCTTGGCAGACCTATCAGGGTCGAAGGAGAGACAAGTCAGTCTGCCCTTCTGTTACGTAGTGCGAGTGCCTTTCTTTCAGGAGGTAAAACAGGTTCTCTTCAAAGCAGGCTGATGCAAAAAATTGGAATCGATACGCTTGATGTTGAAACGAGTAACGTCTCTGGATTTGGAACCGGAACTCTTGGTACATCAATCAAAACAGGCACACCTGGTAAGACTCATGGAAGTCCTGCAGGTACAAGTCAAGGAGGTGCGACTGTTGAAAGGTCGCTTGTAACGATCGGAAAATATCTTGCACCAGGACTTTATGTCGCATATGGACGGTCTTTGTTCACCGAGGAATACCTTTTGACTACAAGGTATTCCTTTACAAAAAAGATAGAAATTGAGAGTAAAACAGGCATTGAAACAGGTGTAGACCTTTATTACAAGATAGAGTTTGATTAAGATAGGCAACCAAGGGGTATTTGATATGCATTTTTTTAATAATGTTTTTTGGCTTGAGTATAGAAAGGTTTTTATTTCTATTTTCATGCTGTTCTTCATTTTTTGCATTAACAAGGGTCAGGCTTATGCACAAAAGACCAGTTATGAAAATATCCTTTTTCTTTCAGGGATACCTATACAAAGTCCTGAAAAGATTAAGGAAAGAATTAAAGGCATAGAAGATGATAAAGAATTGGATCAAACCCTGAAAACTAAAATGTTAACACAATATAGGCAGACGCTTAATTCACTTGATCTGTCAGGTTTGTATGATAACCGCTCGCAGATGTTTTCTAAATTTTTAAATGAAGCATCTACCGAATTAGAAAGGATAAAGTCTCATATCCAACAGATAAACATTGAAAAAAAAGGTTTAACCCAAAAAACAGATGTGTCAGCCCTCACAACGCCAGAATTAGATAGGCGATACGCTATACTGCAATCTGAAATTTTATTGCTGAAGGAATCGATAGGTTTGCTCGATAAACAGATTGAATGGCAAAAATCGAGACCTGCGGGTATAAAGGAAGAACTTGCAAACGCAAGAAAGATGCTTCATGATGTTGACGAAGAGTTGAAAACAGGCAAAACGGTAAAAGAAAATACGCTTTTAATCGAGGCGCGCAGGACTGCATTAATGGCTTTAAGGCAAGCCAGGATAAAAGAGATACAAATGTTGAACAATGAACTCGCGTGCTATGGCCATCAGCTTCGAATCTTGGATGCCCAAAGAGAACTTGAAAACGGAAAACTTGAAAAGACACAATTAGAAGCAAAACCCTATGAAAAGACAATTAATGAGAGACTTAAAATTGAAATGGAAAAATCTCGCGCATCGACTGCCCTTGAGGAAAACGTAAGAAAAAAAATACCCATAATCAGAAGTATAGCGGAGAAAAACATAGGATTGGGCAAAGAAATAGAAGAGGCAAACAAAGACATAAAGCAGACAACATCATATAAAGATAGTACCCAGACGTTACTAAAACAAATCGAACAAAATATCAGTGATATGAAAAAAAAGACCGAAGTTGCAGGATTGGGCAAAGCGGTAGGACATATTATTCTTGAACAGTTGAGAAATCTGCCTGATGTAAAGATTTATGAAAAGAGTAATAAAA
Source organism: Deltaproteobacteria bacterium ADurb.Bin026 (assembly GCA_002071245.1). Lineage (GTDB taxonomy): Bacteria > Desulfobacterota > Syntrophorhabdia > Syntrophorhabdales > Syntrophorhabdaceae > MWEV01. The sequence continues at coordinate 1,309 of MWEV01000172.1, read as the reverse complement.
AACTGGAAAAAAAGATACGCGATGTTTGGTTTCAGCAGACAAAAGTCGATGAATTGATGAGGCCTTTATATGATATCAATAAAGAAGTAAAACGGACGATAGCTGAAAGTGTCGATACTGATATGAATAAAGAAAACCTCATAGATATAGAGGATGAGATTAGAAGCCTTTTGAATGAAAGAAAAGAACTTTTAATTAAACTTTCTGATGTTCTTGCAGCATATCTTGGCCTGCTTGGCGAACTCGAAAAAACCCAGAAACAGCTTATAACATCAATTGATGAATACAGCGATTTCCTTGAAAGTAAGGTGCTATGGATACCGAATGCTCAACCTATTGGGAAAAAGGTTTTTGAAGATTTTAAGGACACTGTGACTGATATCCTTACTTTATCAAATTTTGCGGACATCCCAAAAACCCTTTTTGAAGATACAAAAAGAAATCCAATGTTGGTACTGCTCTTTTTTATCGTTATTGTGCCAATTTTCTGGAGTCGTAAACATCTACTTGTTTTGATTGAATCAATTGGGAAAAAGGTTATTGACCCTGTTACGGATAATTTCATGCTTACTATAGAGACTTTATTTTTTGTTTTAATTGCAGTCCTTCCATTACCATTGGTTTTGGGTTTTATGGGCTGGAGATTTCTTGATGGGTTAGAGGCAACGGTTTTTACCCGTGCATTAGGTAGTGCGCTTTTGGTTTTAAGCTGTGGTATTTTCTATTTTCGCTTTGTTTATCTTGTCTGTAGCAAAAAAGGTTTGGCTGAAGTTCATTTTAACTGGGATGCTGAGATGTTGGCAAGGCTCAGGATCGAGCTGAATTGGTATTTTTCAATACTCTTAATCTCAATATTTTTATTTGTTTTTTTCTGGTCAATACCGCATGTCGAAAAAGGGGGGCCAGGAAGATTTTTCATGATCATTCCAATGATAGCTACCGCGATACTATTATATCGTTTATTGAATCCAAATTACGGACTTTTTAGAAAATACCTGAATAATCATAGAAGCGACTGGCTATACAAGCTTCGATATGTCTGGTATCCATTAGCAATAGCTATACCTCTCGTACTTGCCTATATGGTTTCGGCAGGATACATATATACTGCAATAAAGCTTATCAGCCATTCATTCGATACATTTTGGCTAATCATCGGGGTCGTTATCCTCCATAGCCTTGTCATCAGATGGATTAGCATCACAAACCGAAGGATGGTGTTGCGAAAAAGGGATAACGTTGATGAAAATCAAGGCATAGAGGTACCAATTATAAACTTACAAACAAAGAAACTTCTAAATATCTTTAT
>MWEV01000171.1 GCA_002071245.1 Deltaproteobacteria bacterium ADurb.Bin026 | reverse complement strand
TTTTTTGATTTAAAAAGTGAACCAAATAGTACCGCCGAGAGTATCAATACGATACCCATCGTAAGGATAATGCTTCTCGTTCCCATCCAGGAGATAAGAAAAAATCCGGTGACAAATGTACCGATGATAGCCCCTAAGGTTGAAAACGCATAAATCTTACCTATTATATTACCTGCTCTGTCAAGGTTTTTAAGGGTAAGTCTGACCACTACAGGCGAAATGGTACCAAGGATACATCCTGGAATGAAAAATATGATGGTTGTCACAATGAAGATCCTTGTCATCAGCGAAAAGGGAAATCTGTATGCCGCAACAAGGTGATTCAACGGTATTATTGTGAGCGATGCGATACCAGACAGAAGAAGCAGCCAGCCAAGCGTCTTTCTGCTTGGAAACCTGTCAACAAGTTTGCCACCTATATAAGCACCTATACTGATACCGGCAAGTATAACCCCTATTATACTTGTCCAAGTATAGATCGAGACACCAACGAAAGGTGCAAGGATACGACCTGCAACCATTTCTATTACCAATGTGCAGAAACTCGCAATAAACATGACGATATAGGCTTCAAGAAGGGTCATGTGTGTCAAAACCTCCAAAAGTTGAATTAAGTAGCATGATTTTTTGTTAAAGCATAAAAAGAGTTATCAGAATGCGCCTTTAAATTATAGCATCGTGTGGGTTTTGTCAAATCATTTAGCCCTATGCTCTGTCATGCCTTTTCTGATGTAAAACCATAACTTTCAAATATGCTATAAGCAACAAAAGAAAAAACCCTGTATTCAAACAGGATCAATTGTTACCCAATATCCGCGTCATGAACTGTGAACTGTCCTCTCTTCTCAGCCATTTTCCTTGCTCAATATAAGGTATTCATATTTAAACAGATCTTCGACAAACTGACAGATCATTTCTCCGTCATCGCTTAAACGTCCTTTTGACAACATAGCAAAAAGAAGATCCTCAGTAATATTAATCTTTATGAAATCGATAAAATTACCACGAATCGATGTATAACCATGTTTTTTTGCAACCTGCTCTATGAAAGAAAATTTTATTGTATATTCGTTATGCCCCATAAGGGAAATTTTCTCTGGGTTTCCCGATGATTCGATACTCACAAAATGTTTGAACATATCAGGCACTTGTGCCTCGCAACTATGTTCTCCGATATATATATAAGGAATACCCGAGGAGCAGAGTTTCTCAACAGCTAAAATCGCCCCCATGTTAAAATTAAAAAACCCTTCAAAAGGTTTTTTGAAACCGTATCGTTCGAATAGATTTACTACCTCTTTTTCATGAGAATCTATAGCATCTGTAGATGTAGCTTTAAATATCTTCTGGCTTATTTCAACGATTGTAGGAAAATCCCCAAGATTTTCATTCATGATGGCAAGGTCAACACCTGACAACAGATCCGGGTCTGTTTCCAGAAAATCCTCCTGCCTTAACAACACCTTATAACCACTCAGGATTTCCTCTTGTTTTTTTAGAAGAAACGGTGAAATATCGATCATCAGCGACTCTATTGCGCTGTTCTTATCCATAAAGTCCTTCATAAGATAACCATATCCACCGCCTATCTCCACGACCTTTTTGACATTATTCATTGGTAAACAAACCCTCAAATAATCATAAAGCAGATGTCCGAAAGAATCATTTCGGTCAAGTATTTTTCTTATTGGCGTATCCTCACGATAAAGGGCGTTACATACAGTCAACTCCCATCCAAGCGTATTCATATGTTTTATGTGGTAGTCTTTTGTTGAATTAATCGAGTAGTTCATTGAAATTTAGAAAGTTTTTTCTCCTCAAGATGTTTGCCCGGCGTCAACCTTTTAATATAATTAAAAAACACGATCTTTTCATCATCTGTAAAACCTGAAAGCATCAAATCAAGGCATCTGTCACGGTCTTTTTCAATATTAAGCAATGTTTTTCATACCAAACCTCTCGCCATATTAAACCGATATTTTATAAATTTTATCATAAAATAATACAAGTAATATTATACACATAGTTATTCAACATATTGACTAATATGTAAAATCAATGCTATAGGAGATATCAGCATGTCAAGCTCAGTCAATACAAAATCGAACCGCATCACATGCTGTCAGACGACAGGGAGGTTAGGATGGTACATTACGCTTGGATTATAGCGTTTACAGGAACCCTTGTTTTAATACTTTCCCATGGGTTTGGAAGGATGTCCTACTCTGTAATACTTGGAAGCATGAAGGAGGGGTTGTCTCTTTCGTATACACAAATCGGTTTTATAGGGACGGGTAATTTTATCGGATATCTGTGCCTTGCCGTTATAGGAGGTTTTCTTGCTGCAAGATTTGGGGTGCGAAGGGTTCTGTTTATCTCCCTACTTGTGATGGGTGTCAGTCTTTTTCTGACCGGGCTATCGAATTCCTTTTCTTTTGCGTTTTTAATGAGATTGATAACTGGAATGGGAAATGCCGGTAGCTATATACCAATGGTGGCCCTGCCTACCGCTTGGTTTGCAGCACAAAAAAGGGGGCTTGCAACAGGTATCGTTACCCTTGGGACAGGAACAGGCCTTTCAATAACGGGCCTGATTCTTCCAAGATTCATATCAATTTACGGCACAGA
>MWEV01000170.1 GCA_002071245.1 Deltaproteobacteria bacterium ADurb.Bin026 | reverse complement strand
CGCCATAGATGGTGCCCTTTAAGCGTTCTTGAATGCCGTGCCATAAGAGCATTTGACAAAATCGGCAAAAGCGTTAATGCAAAAAGCCTGGAGCATTCAAAGATCGCCTATACGACATTCAAGGCGGAAACGGTGACCACCTTCTCATACATCCTGATGATGTACCTGTAAGCCTTAAGGATTGTGACGAACTTGCGCCTGAAGAAGGGGCTAAATCGGGTTGGGAACTTGCCGGGCGATATGCCTCCCGGATGCTGCCTCAGGTTTTCAGACAGGACTCTCCTGTTTTCGAAGTTGTCTGTCTTTGCCCCGGAGCATCAGAAAAGCCTTGAAAAGCTTCTTGCCGATATTCCGCCGGAGGTGTTAACGGCATCTGACAGCCCTGGCTGGATCTATATTAGTTCTGGTTCGATGTTCCAGGCAGTTGTGGCAATTGGTGGCGCTGTTGTGGGCGGCATTATTGGGGGTATGGCAGAAGAAGGGGCAACTCAACAACAGGGCATGGAATATATCATTGAAACAGAGAATGGTCCCCTCATTACTGTTATCCAAAGGATTGAGCCATGCTAAATATCGGCGATAAGGTCATTGTTACCTATGGCCAACTGTCAAGGGTGATAGCGGATATTAGGTGATGCTGTTTTTCCTTGAACATTTTGTTTCTCGGGGTTAGAGTTTTTGAATAAAGGATAAAAGAGGCAGCAAAAAGGGGAAAGAAAGATTTAGGATTTAGGAATATAAATCAATGGATCGTCATTGACATTTTAATTTTCTTCAAATATTGCAATATGATGCGTGCTGACTGAAACGGTTAATGTTTAATGTCTTGGGTTTGCCATTTATAATGAATGCAAAGAGACAAAGGTGTATCCAATAAAGCCATGGGGGAATTAAAATATGTTTGAAACTATAAAATCAAAAGGGTAATATTCTGTCCACAGTAGCGAAGGGGAAAGAGGATGGTTATAAAACATTGCAATCATTTTCAATGATAGTATTTTATTTTCGAGTAATATTATTATGGTCAAATGTGTGAAAATATGTTTTTTAGCTGAGGAACTGGAGAGTATCGTTATATTTATTACAACATCTTTTCGAATCCTCTCCAAACTATCGCCTGGTAATCATAAACTACTGCCTTCCATCCACCGCACATCCCTCGTCTTTGAAGATTTTATAACTCGACGGCAAAGGTTGCACGGATGAACTATCATACACACCGGCAACGCCTAGTGGAATGGGTCCGATCGCAATTGACTGGATTATTATCAGAGGAAGGAAAAAAATTAGGTATCCATCCACCGGGTCGTTACATTGATGCGGAAAATGAGTATGAAATTTTGAGGGGTATTTCGCCTGTTGAACGGTTTCCCACCGGCGTTCTCTATCCGATTTATAAGGGCGCAGAAGGCATCGATCCAGCCTCAGAAATCCAGGATGATGATGAAGAAGAAACATCTACTTTAGATGCTGATTTGCTGGAAAAGGCTGCTGAACCACCGGTTAAACGGAGACGCTATATTCCCCCATCTTCAGTTGGATTCTCCTTCTTTGTACGGGGCGAGAAGATAGAACTTAAGGTTTTTTGCTCGGCCGTTCGATACGAGACAATAGGGGTCAAAGATAATTATGGTGTAACCCGAGATGAAGTAGGAAGATTCACCAAAAATGAATGGCAACGAATTCCACTTGCCGATTTAGATGGCGAGGTAAAAATGTTTTATGCACCGGCTTGTGAGAAAAATTTAACCAACCGTGAGACGGCCAAGGAGCGTGAAACGGTATTGAGCGGTCGTGCGGGTATTGATGTTCTTTGGCGGCCTTTTGCGGATGGGTGGATTACTACAGTCTCGCTGTTTAATACCTATGAATTGCCAGCCGAAGGCGATCCTGGTAACCTGGCCAGACTAAGGAATGAAAACTCCTTATTCGAGGTCGGACTGCGATGCATCTTTGTCGCCGGCGAGGTCGGTGTATATCCGCGGGTGGATATGAGATTGCTCAGCGATGAGGAGCAGGAGCTTGAACTGCAATACAAGAAGCGGCATATTTATGCAGTTGGCCATGGCGCTGCAGTGGACTGGAGACAAAAAAAGAAAGGCAACAGTGGCTCGGTCGGAGAAATCCGGGCCGAGTTTTTTCCGTCTGTTGAAGTTCCACAAGTCACAGCAGATGTGGTGGATAGTGACAACAAGACTCTCCAGATCGCCTATCTTTCTTCAGTTGACACATTAAAGAGCGAGGTATTTGACGGTTTGGATCAATTTGTTTCAGGCTATGTCGATTGGATCGAAAAACAGAAACTATTGGCTGCTTCAGTTTCTTCGGATGAACAGGAAGCGGCAAAGCGTATCATAAAACGTATGGACATCGCTGCCTCCAGGATGAAGCAAGGTGTCTTATTTTTGAGGAAAGACAAGCTTGCGAAGCAATCATTTGCACTTGCCAATCAGGCGATGCTCGATCAGATGATGCAGTACGACCGCTCTCAGGGAAAAATAAAAACACCTGATCAATATCGGTGGCGTCCTTTTCAGTTGGCATTTGTGCTGAGTAGCATTGAGTCGGTTGTCAATGAAGAGAGCAACTTTCGCGATACTGTAGATCTGATCTGGTTCCCGACAGGCGGCGGCAAGACAGAAGCCTACCTGGGGCTGATAGCGTTTCTTATTGTCTGGCGCAGGCTTGCAAATCGGGAGTCAGGCGGCGGAACAACCGTGATTATGCGCTATACACTTCGCCTTTTAACAGCTCAGCAATACTTGCGTGCAACCCGGATGATTTGTGCTTTGGAATTGATACGGCGCAAGAGACCTGAATTGGGAAAAGAACCGATAACCATCGGTATGTGGGTGGGAGCAGCGACAAGCCCGAATACCCTTGTAACTGCACAAAAGGCTGTCAATAAAGCCGCCGGTGGAAACGGAACAGCACCTATGGAGTTGGTGGTATGCAATTGTCCTTGGTGTGGAGAACCCTTCATTGCCCCTAAAAATTATGTTGTTTCTCCCATGGAATTTCATTTCCGTTGCACCAATCGGGATTGCGATTTTGGGCTGTCTGCCGGGGGGATCATTCCCTGCAATGTGGTTGATGAAGAACTTTATGCTAATCCGCCGACTCTGCTTATCGCTACGATAGACAAGTTCGCCCGCATGGCATGGGAAGAACGGACAAATGCATTTTTTGGCATAAACGGTAACCGCCCTCCGGAACTTGTGGTTCAGGATGAGTTACATCTTATCTCCGGTGCGCTCGGTTCTATAACTGGTCTTTACGAGGCTGCTCTTGATTCGGTGTTAGTTCAAAGGGGCATTCATCCGAAATACATAGCTTCTACAGCCACCATCCGGATGGCTGGTCAGCAGGTGAGACGGTTGTATGGAAAGGACGTGGCTGTTTTCCCACCCCCCGGCCTTTCTTGCGATGACTCGTATTTCGCACGTACGGTGCCATTGAGCGAAAAACCAGGGCGTCTTTATGTTGGATATCTTGCCCCGATGTTGGGCCGTAAACCTGTTGGACAAACACCATCAAATATCGTTCCATTAGCAGCCGCAATACTGCTGGCACCGGAAGTTGTTTTTGCCGACCAGGAAGATCAGGATTCTTTACTTGATGCTTGGTGGACACAGGTAGTCTATCACAGCAGCATTAAGGGAGTAGGAAGTAGCCACAACGCTTTCAGTAATGACGTTCGCGAATATTTTCAGCGATATTTGGATGAAGTAAACGAGGCTTACAGGAGAGGCAAAGAAAAAAAGACTGTTGTCGGGCGTCGGACAGCCCGTATTGCACAGTTGACGAGCCTCTCCAGCGCTGAGGAAAACGCCCGAACCTTTGCTTGTCTTGAACGATCACGCGAAGATCCTGAATGCCTGGATGCAGTGTTGGCTACCAACATGATCTCCGTTGGTCTTGACGTTGCCAGACTTGCTTTGATGATCATAAACGGTCAACCGCTTACAACTGCCGAATACATACAGGTAAGTAGTCGGGTCGGTCGTGGCGATACCCCAGGAGTGGTTTTTACCAATTACTACCGTGACCAGGCACGAAGCCTGTCACACTATGAAAATTTCCGTCCGTACCACGAGTCATTCTACCGTTTTGTCGAACCGACCAGCGTGACACCCTACACCTACCAGGCACGCCTTCGTGCGTTGCACGCCGCACTAGTGATTACGGTTCGTCATTCTTGCAGGCATATGCTGGCTAATAAAGAGGCTGGCAACTTCAACCCGGCAGATGCATCTACAGCCAAAGCCATTGACATTCTCAAATTACGTTGCCTCCAGGCAGACGAAACCCGCGCTTTGGAGACAGCAAAACACATCGATAAACTGGTGAACGAATGGAAGGCCGAGGCAGATATGTGCAAAGCATCGAAACGTCAATTGAACTATCAGGCGCCGGATAAGGACAAGGTTACTGAGCGACTTATCCATAACCACGATGACAAAATTAAGGGAAGGTGGGCAACCCTACAGTCTATGCGCAATGTTGAGAATACCGCCTTGTTGAAACCGCTATGAGCAAAGATACAGAACTTATTCCCATTAGGCTTTCGCACCTGCTACGCCATTGCACTGTGGGTGCTATTGTGCGGGGGCCGGAATATCTGATGACGGTCAAGGATATCCGAGAGTGGACCGACAAAAAAGGAGTCAATGCCGGGCGTCTAATAACCTATGTAAAAAGGGTATGTGACGTACTCGAAATAAGTCAAGAATTGCGTGAACCACCTATCGCCGTGGAACTCGAAAAAGGGCTTGTCGATGGTGTGTGCATTCCGGCGATGCGCTTCCCTTCCTGGATGCGCTGTACTAATCCCGTTTGCGGCATGCTATACTACAAACCATGGCGTTATCAGAAGCAAAAGCCACTTCGCTGTGAGCATTGTGAAAAACATTCTGTTTTGGAGCAGGTTCCATGGATATTAGTCCACCCTGATGGGCATATGAACGATGTACCGTGGCACTACCTTGCCCACGCTGAAGCAAAAAAGCGCGACCAACTGCAGTGCAGGGAAGACCGGAAAGAATCCTATTTGCATTTGATCGACGAAGGGTTGTTGCACCGAAAACTGCGTTGCGACCGATGCAGTGCAACCAGCAATTTTGACAGCTCGATCCGAATTCCTTACGGGAATTACAACCGCCAACCATGGATCAAGGAGCCTCCTGATGTAACATTGGGATTGCCCGGAGATAAGGTCGAACCTGCTTTTGTACTGGAAATCAATGATGCTCGTGTACATTCCGCTATTACGAAGAATGCTTTGGTTATTCCTCCGGAATCCAGGATCAGAAAAGGAGCCGTTGTGGACCGCCTATACCAGAGTTCACAGAAGCTTCAACAGCTCGAACGGGCAAAAACACCGCTTGCTCTGAAAGCGGCGTTGAAAACGCTTGCGACAGTATTTAGATGCACTATCGATGAGGTTGAAGATGCTTGGAAAGAAATTCAGAATGGTTATCCGTACATAAACGAGAATTATACTCCAGGTTTGCTTCTTGAAGATGAGTATAAGGCTCTGCTATACGAGATCCCAGATATGTCTGAGGACGAAGATTTTGTAACCAGGCGTCTAACCTCACCATGGAAAACGATGTCTGTGGAATTGCCCACCAGGGAGGAAAGATTACGAAAGATAATTGATATTGTCAGCCAGTTAATTTCTGTGGACCGACTCAAGGAAATCCAGATTCTGACAAGTTTTCAGCGTCTCGGCGGCAAATTAATACCACCCGACATCGTCGGACAGAGCAAATGGTTACCCGCGATTGAACTTTATGGGGAAGGAATTTTCTTTACTCTGAAAGAAAAAATTATCGCGACGTGGGAAAAACTCCCCGCCTTACAGTCAAGAGCAGAAAAGTTCCACCGCAGATACGTAAATACCTCATTGCACATTAACCCTGGGCTTCAGGTATCTCCCCGCTTCATTTTGCTGCATACCCTTGCACATCTCCTGATCCGGCAATTGGAAACAGATGCTGGTTACCCGGCTGCTTCACTGAAGGAACGTATCTATTGCACATCAGGAGTTACTCCCATGGCGGGCATCCTCGTCTATGTGGCCGTTCCGGACGTTGTAGGCTCATTGGGGGGATTAGCGGAGTTAGCCGAGCCTCGACGTTTTCTTCTTCTGCTCGCAAGTGCCTTTGACCATGCCGAATGGTGTTCTCTGGACCCGGTGTGCAGCGAACATGAGGGCCAAGGCCCGGGTCTTCTCAATCGTGCTGCTTGCCACGCCTGCACATTGATACCAGAGCCTTGTTGTACCTATGGCAATGTCCTGTTGGATAGAGTCTTTATTAAGGGCGATGCCACAACAGGCATCCCGGCACTCCTTGATAATATATAAACAGGTGTATTTGAACAATGGCTAAACGAAAATTTACACTGCCCGGAATACAGGATCTCAGCAAGGAACAGGAAGATGCCCGGGCTCTCCCCAAGAAAGGCCAGCATCTTATTATCGGTGGTCCAGGCACTGGGAAGTCAGTGCTTGCCCTCTTGAGGTCGCGGCGTCATCACGACAACAATGATGACTATATTTTTCTTGTTTATAACCGTCTTCTTCATCAGGCAAGCCGCCATCTTTTCGGTCCCAGGTTGATAAGTAAGACCTGGAATAGCTGGTTCACGGACATGTTTTTTAAAAAAACCGGACAATCTGTTCCACTCTTACCAGCACCATCGGGAAATAATTGGCAAGATATCAACTGGGATCAAATTTTTCATATTATTGGAAGTTTGGATGCTACCGGACCATCCACGGACTTGACTTTTCTGATCATTGACGAAGGCCAGGACATGCCCCCTGAGTTTTATCAGGCGCTTGTAAGCCTTGGTTTTGAGAACTTCTATGTGGTTGCAGATCAAAACCAGCAAATTATCTCTGGAAAGAACAGTTCTCGACAGGATATCGAGAATGCTCTTGCTATCTCCACAAACGATGTTGTCGAATTGACCTATAATTACCGTAATTCCTACCCTACTGCAAGGCTTGCCAGGGA
>MWEV01000169.1 GCA_002071245.1 Deltaproteobacteria bacterium ADurb.Bin026 | reverse complement strand
GCAGGCTCTAAGCTCGATAAGGCAAAACAATTAGGCATTGCTATCCTGGATGAAGACGAGTTCTTAAGGTTTATAACAAACAACTGATAGCTTCGATTTATTGCAAAAACCTGCAAACAATAATATCCTTGACTCCATATTGCTGTTAGTATTAAATAAACAATCGTGCGTAACCCGTTTTACAATCACACAAAATTCGTTTATTGTTTACCGTTCATCGCTTACGGGAAGTCAAACACCTATGTCTGTCAGATGCCTACGTTTCTTATATCACATTTTATATTTCACTTCTTATGTCTTGCAAGTTTCTCGCATTCAACATACATTATAAGCTTTTCAATGGTTCTATGATGAATGGCATTATAGGTGGTACTTCGCTACTTAAATCAACTATTTTCTCCAGGTGGACATCAAAAAAGATCGAAACCCCATATGGCAGTACATCTGTTAAAATAAAGAATAACAATGTCTTTATCCAAAGACATGGCAACCCACCCGTTCCACCTCATAAAATCAATTTCAGGGCAAATATATGGGCGCTAAAATATTTGAACGTTCAAAAGGTTGTCTCCGTTAATTCTGTTGGAAGTCTCAAGTTAAAAATTCAGCCAGGAACCTTTTTGATACCACGAGATTTCATATCCCTATGGATTGCCACATCGTTTTACGACAAAGAAATGAAATTCATTGTGCCTGAAATGGACTTAAGGCTTTTTAAATATATAAGCAAACTCGCAAAAACCCTTAAAATGGCGGTAAAATCAGGCGGAGTATACATCCAGACGATAGGTCCAAGACTTGAAACCAAAGCAGAAATAAAGATACTTAAACGTTACGGGGATGTTGTCGGAATGACAATGCCTTCGGAGACAATTCTTTGTATGGAATACGAAATACCATATGCCAGCATATGTTCTGTTGACAATTATTGTAATGGTATCCTAAAAGAGCCATTGACCACGGAAGAATTAGATATAAATCGGAAAAAGAATATGCAGGCTATCGAAACATTTATAAGAGCGCTACTCGAAAGGAACTTTGAATGACCTTATTAATACAGGGTGTTCTGCTTGATGGACACAAAAAAGACATATACATAAATAAAGGTATCATTGAGGAAATTTCTGAACGTTGCACACGTAATGCTGACAGAATAATCAACGGAAAAGATAAGGTTGCCCTACCCTCTCTGATAAACGGTCACACACACGCAGCAATGACACTCCTCAGGGGTTATGCGGATGATATGCCGCTCAAAGAATGGTTGGAAGGTAAAATATGGCCCCTCGAAAACAAAATGACTGCAGATGACATTTACTGGGGTTCAAAATTTGCGTGTCTCGAGATGATAAAAAACGGTATAACAGTTTTTAATGACATGTATTGGTTCTGGGAATCTACAGCAAAGGCAGTGTACGATATGGGTATCAGGGGATTTTTAAGTGCTGTTTTTATTGACATGTTTGACATCAAAAAAAGTATGGAACAGATCGAATATAACATAGAAATCTTCGAATTATCGGATAAATACAGACCTAATGTAACGTTTACCTTAGGCCCCCACGCCATCTATACGGTGAGCAAAGAAAGTCTTCAGTGGGTGCGCGATTTTTCTGAAAAACACAATATCCTGGTCCATATGCATCTTTCTGAAACCGATGAAGAAACAAGGTTTTCACAGGATAGATACGGCCTTTCACCGACGGAATTTTTAGACGATATAGGTGTCTTGTCTAACAGATTTATTGGGTGTCACGGTTGCTGGCTCGATGATAGAGATTGCGGTATTTTAAAAAGAAACAGCGCCAAACTGGTGCACATGCCTGTTTCTAATCTAAAACTCTCCGTTGGCAGGTTATTCCCATACCGACATATAAAAAATGTGCACAATGTGCCTTTCTGTTTTGGCACAGATGGTTGTGCATCTAACAACCATCTCGATCTCATTGAGACGATGAAGTTTGCGTCACTGCTTGCAAAGTTTTCGACCAACGACCCAACAATGCTTTCGGCGAAAGAAACGTTCGACATTGCCACAAAAGCCGCTGCAAATATCTTTTTTCTGCCAGAATGGGAGATAAAGATCGGAAACAGCCCTGACATTATCCTCGTTGATACAAAAAAACTGGAATTAAAACCCGGATTCGATATCTTTTCTGATATTGTTTACGCATCTAATGGATACATCGTTGACACAGTAATATGCATGGGGAAGGTTTTGATGGAAGACAGATATGTGCCTGGCGAAGAAGATATAATTGAAGAGTTTTCAAAAACAGCGCATAGATTAGCTACAAAATGAGATTCCTCTGTGACATCATGCTCGGCAAACTCGCAAGATACTTGAGAATGCTCGGTCTGGATGCACCGTATATCCGTAATGCAGGACAATTGAAACATTACTCTGATGAATCATCAAAAACTATTTTTCTCACACGAAGGACATTAAAAGACACATCTTTCGATAAGTGCATTATAATAAAATCTGTACTCGTTGATGAACAATTAGAAGAAATCAAAGATAT
>MWEV01000168.1 GCA_002071245.1 Deltaproteobacteria bacterium ADurb.Bin026 | reverse complement strand
AAACAAAATAAAGGCTCGGGATTCACAAATCAAAATCCAAGAATCATCCACATCATCTTCCCAATTTCCCTTTTCTGAGATGATAAAAACCCTAAAGCATACGTTCCCAGATGAATTTCCAGCAGTCACAAAGATTTCAAAGCGGGAAAACAGTGACCCCTTCCTAGTTCTTGTTAGCACACTTTTGAGCCTCAGGACAAAGGATGAAACAACTGAAATCGCAATGGAACGACTTACAAAAGTGGCAAAAACACCTGAAGATATTCTAAAGATAACCGATGAGAAGTTACAAGAACTGATCTATCCCGTTGGTTTCTATCGCAATAAAACAAAGACAATTAAAAATACGGCAAAAATTATCATTGAAAACTATGGCGGAAAGGTACCTGATTCAATCGATGAGCTCTTGAAAATCAAAGGCATTGGACGCAAAACAGCCAATCTCGTTGTGACGGAAGGATTTGGAAAACCTGGCATATGCGTCGATACCCATGTTCACAGGATATCAAACAGACTTGGCATAGTTAAAACAAGACATCCTGACGAAACAGAGACAGCACTCAGAGCCATACTGCCAAAAGAATATTGGATAATATTTAATATGCTTCTTGTGACGTTTGGCAAAAATATATGCAATCCTGTATCACCGAAATGCAGCATCTGTCCTATTGCGCATCTATGCCAACGTATAGGCGTAACTACACATCGATAAACAAGATTTAGATTTTTTAAATTTGACTTGACAGCTTTTATTAATAAGCATAATATACCCAAAGAAGCGGCTTTCAGCCTTGCTTTAAATCAAATGAAAGGAGTTATGCGGTATGGCAGTAGGTAAGGTAAAATGGTTTAACGATGCAAAGGGATACGGGTTTATTGAGCAGGATAATGGAGAGGACGTTTTTGTACATTTTTCAGCTATTAAGCAGGATGGATTTAAATCACTAAAAACAGGGGAAAAGGTCGAATTCGAAATCACCAAAGGACCAAAAGGACCTCAGGCAGCAAACGTTATGAAGGCAGACTAAAAGAAGGGGGGGTTAACGCCCCTTCTTTTCCATATCTTTTATTTCATTCCATAAGCTATCCATTTTGGAAAGTGATACTGATTTTAGGTCTGTTTTTGACTCAATATAGTTGAAACGTCTCGTAAATTTTTCACATGTCTGTCTAAGGGCATCTTCGGGGTCAATCTTGTGGAATCTTGACAAATTTACCACAGTAAAGAGCAGATCCCCGATCTCTTCTCTTATCAACTCGTTATTACCCGATTTTTCGGCTCCTTTTATCTCTTCTATCTCTTCTTCTATCTTTTCATAGACACCATCAACGCTATCCCAATCAAAACCAAAGTGGGCAGCCCTTCGGGTCAGTATGTATGCCCTGAGCAAGGCGGGCATGGACGACGGTACATCTGACAATGGAGAATAGCCATTCTTCTCCTCTTTTTTTAGCTCTTCCCATCTTTTTTCAATGGGTTTTTCTGGAGACACATCTTTAAATACATGGGGGTGGCGATTATACATCTTTTTGTACACATAGCTTACAACCTCTTTAATATCAAATCTTTTCTCATCCTTGCAGATCTGAGAAATAAAAACGATATGAAATAAAACGTCTCCGAGTTCTTCTTTTAGAGCGTTAAAATCGTCCTTCTCTATTGCATCAATCAGCTCGTAAACCTCCTCAAGCAGAAAAGTCTTGAAATTTTTTGTCGTCTGTCTTTTATCCCACGCACAACCTTTATCCCCGCGCAGGGTTGCCATCAGTTCAACGAGTTGATCAAACTCTTCCATATCAGCTCTCCATCCAATACATATCACAATGCCTTTTGTGATATACCCATAATAATATCTGTTGTTCTTTCCATTACTGCTTTCTGTGCATCTATTATTTTTTGTCCCTGTCTGCCCATTTCTTCCCTTAAAACATGATTCTCGACAATCAAACTGATGTTTTCAAAAAGTTCTTCAGAGTCTTTAACCATTTTGCCGGCATTATCTTTCATTATTGTTTCCGCAATGTCCTTAAAGTTTTCAACATGAGGCCCAAAAAGGACAGGCGTTTCAAAAAACAACGGTTCGAGGATATTCTGACCACCATACGGGGCAAGACTTCCGCCTACAAAGGCGATCAGGCTTTTACAATAAATATCGAGCAGATCTCCTACCGTATCGACTACAATCGTCTCAACGGATTTAATGGATTCCATGTCCGAGCGTTTGTATAAGGAGTATCTCATCGTGTTGAACCTGGCAGATAATTTGCTTTCAATGACATTTACAAGATTCATTTCCCTTGGTGCAACAACATAAACATAACCTACAAAGCGCCTCTTAAGCCTATCAACAACATCAAAAATCACTTCCAATTCCCTTTCTTTTATGCTCCCAAAGGTTATAAACATCTTTTCTCGCTGTCTATTGGCTTTATATTCTATCTCTCTGTAGTATTTGATATTGCCGGTATTTATGATCTTTTTTGAGTCCATTCCCAAAGTTTTAAAACGCTTTGCCTGTAAATCTGATTGTGCAAGGACAAGCGATATGTCAGAAAGCATATGCTTGAGAAAAAACGAAAACGATTGATATGTACTGTACGTTTTATCCGATATTCTACCATTTATAATGATAACTGGTATGCTGCGTTTTTTTGCCATCCAGATAAGATTAGGCCACAATTCGGTTTCGACAATAATCAACGATTTAAATGTAGATTTGCCAATAAACTGATTAAGAGAAAACGGCAAATCAAATGGAAGCGAATGAATACTGACAGTATCATTATATTTTTTTCGAAGCATATCCCGCGTGTAGTATGTGTTTGTTGTAATGACAAAGTTGCTGAAACCAAATCTTTTTCTTATATAATTAACGACCGTTTCAGCAATAACCGCTTCACCCACAGAGGCGGCGTGTATCCATATCGCACCCTTGTTTGAGAAGTTGTTCGTATTTGGATATAGGCGTTCTACGAGGTTTTGCCTTATTTTCCTATTCGTGAGTGAATAAACAAGAAAAAACGGCAGTAAGATATGTAATAAAACATTGTATACTATTTTCCACATGCAATTCTGTCTGCTTCTTCTGTTAATTTAATTAGCGTTGTTTCGAGTTCAATTCTTTTGGATTCTGTTTCCCCAGGTGATGCATCCCTTTTTATATAGATAGGGTCTCCCCACATAAAAACAATCTTAGAAAAAGGCATGGGCAGGATAAAGCTATCCCATGATTTAAAAGTTTTTTTTTACTCGCACTGTATGTTAAAGGCATTATTGGTTTATTGGTTAATCTGGCGAGTTCTACTATACCTTCTTTGACTTTATATCTTGGTCCCTTTGGTCCATCAGGCGTTATGGCAACATCAAAACCTTTTTTTAAATCAGACATTATTTCCCTTAAAGATGAAATGCTACCCTCTTTTCTATATGAACCCCTGATCGAACCCAAATTAAAATACGTCATCGTCCTTGCTATGAACTCTCCATCCCTGTG
>MWEV01000167.1 GCA_002071245.1 Deltaproteobacteria bacterium ADurb.Bin026 | reverse complement strand
AAATCCGATTTCGTCCATTTTAAAGTCTTCGCCGACCGTTGCAACCATACCGACATCGGTGAAGAAACTTGCAGAATTTGTAAAATGTAGGGCCGAACCCCCTAAGACATTTTTTACCTTGCCGAAAGGTGTTTCAATCGAGTCATATGCAATGGTACCGGATACGAGCAGTTTTATCATGTCCCCATCTCCCATGATGCGAGATAGATCTTCTGTTCCTCAGTTAGTTCGTCAATTATAATGCCGGCAGATTTAAGTTTTAAGTATGCCACGTTTTTGTCTATCTCGTCGGGAACGCTGTAGACCTTTTTTTCGAGGTTTTTACCGTTTTTCCACATATATTCAGCGCAGAGGGCCTGATTTGCAAAACTCATATCCATGACCTCTGAAGGATGACCTTCAGCACATGCAAGATTTACAAGCCTTCCCTCTCCGAGTAAATATATACGTTTATTGTTTTGCAGGGTATACTCATCCATTGTGCCTCTTATATTTCTCTTTTTTGTCTTCATTGCCTCAAGGGCATTTATATCGATCTCAACATTAAAATGTCCAGAGTTTCCTATTATAGCGCCGTCCTTCATAAGTTCGAAGTGTTCTTTTCTCAATACATGGATATCACCTGTTGTGGTTATGAAGATGTCGCCGAGAGGCGCAGCATCTTCCATCTTCATTACATCATAGCCATCCATAAGGGCTTCCAGCGCACGCAAAGGATTGACCTCTGCTACTATCACTCGGGCACCAAGACCACTTGCCCTCATGGCAACTCCTTTGCCGCACCAACCATAACCGGCAAGGACAAATTGTGCGCCTGCAAACAATATGTTTGTTGCCCTAAGAATGCCATCTATTGTACTCTGACCCGTGCCGTATCTGTTGTCGAACATATGTTTTGTGAAGGCATCGTTGACTGCAACGATTGGAAAGTAGAGCACACCTTCTTTTTCCATGCTCTTTAGTCTTATTACACCTGTTGTTGTCTCTTCAGAGCCACCCACGATGTTGTCGATGAGTTCTTTTTTTTGCTGTGCTGTAAGCCTTTCAACCCAGTCTCTTATCGTCCCATGAAGTGCATCATAGCGTCCGAGCGCTATCATATGCAACGCGCCAACCAAATCGGCGCCGTCATCCATAGTTACATTAGGTCTGAATGCAAGGGCCTCCTTTATATGGGCATAATATATATCGTCACTCTCGCCCTTTATGGAAAACGTGGGTATCTCAAAATGTTTAACAATAGAGGCGGCAACATCGTCTTGGGTACTCAAGGGGTTTGATGCGCACAACGCAACTTCAGCGCCGCCTTCCTTTAATGTTCTAACAAGATTTGCTGTCTCTGTGGTTACATGCAAGCAACACGATATTCTTACGCCCTTTAGAGGTTTTTCCTTTGAAAACCTCTCTTTGATTATTCTTAGAACTGGCATTCTTTTTTCTGCCCATTCAATTTTATCATAACCCTGGTCTGCAAGTGCCAGATCCTTTACATCATAGTCCATCTCTTCCCTCCAAAATAATTAAGCTGATAGAGTTTCACAAAACTTTTCCGCCATTCACTATCCACTATTAATCTTTGACTGCCTTTATACGCCTGCTGCCTTTCTTATTTCTTCGACCATATCGAGTTTTTCCCATGTAAAATCCGGGTCATTTCTGCCAAAGTGACCACCACATGCCGTCTTATTGTAAATAGGCCTTAATAAATCAAGTCTTTCAATGATCCGCCTTGGCCTCATATCAAAGAGTTCCATCACAATCGATGCTATCTTATCGGGGCTGATCTTGGCGGTTCCCTGTGTGTCGATCATAACGGAAACAGGCTGGGCAATGCCTATTGTGTAAGCAATCTGAATTTCAAGCCTGTCGGCCAAACCAGCAGCAACAAGATTTTTTGCAATATAACGAGCCATGTAAGAGGCGCTTCTGTCAACCTTTGATGGGTCTTTACCGGAAAATGCACCACCTCCATGACTTCCAACGCCGCCGTATGTATCCACGATGATTTTACGACCTGTCATACCGCAGTCTCCCTTTGGTCCGCCAACGACAAATCTACCCGTTGAGTTGATAAATATCTTTGTGTTGTCATCCATTAATTCTGGAGGTATAACCCTTTTAATAACCTCCTCTGTGATGCCTTCTCTAATGGTTGTAATGGATACATCGGGGTTATGCTGTGCGGCGATTACGATTGCATCGACCCTTACTGGTGTCTTGTCTATGTACTCTATGGTGACCTGGCTTTTTCCATCAGGTCTTAAGAAGTTAAGCGTATTGTTTTTCCTGACCTCGGCAAGTCTTCTCACAAGCCTGTGTGCATATACAATGGGCATAGGCATAAATTCTGCCGTTTCATTGCAGGCATACCCGAACATCAACCCCTGATCGCCTGCACCCTGTTCATGATCCCCTGTTTCGTTGACGCCCATTGCAATATCTGGTGATTGCTCATCGATTGTTGTAAGTACCGCACATGTCTCCCAGTCAAAACCCATGGATGAATCGTTGTAACCGATCTCCTTTATGGTGTGCCTGACAATATCTGGTATATTGGCATAGCCGCTTGTTGTAATCTCGCCGCCCACGAGCGCAAGCCCAGTTGTAACATAGGTTTCACAAGCCACCCTTGAACTCGGATCCTGCGTAATCAGTGCATCAAGCACCGCATCAGAAATCTGGTCTGCCACCTTGTCCGGATGCCCTTCAGCCACAGATTCAGAAGAGAATAGATATCTGCTCATTGCCATATTCGCTACCTCCTAAAATAGATTTATATTTTGAGTGTTTTGTTATAACAGGTCAAACATAACACTTAAAAACTTAACACTGTTTTTTTTATTCCTCGTAGCACTTTATAAAGTCATTCGGGAACATCTTTGCCATTTCCTTCCTTAATAAAAGATTATTCTCTTTTCCCGAGTCATTTTTCATTATTTCTTGCAGAAGTTCTTTGCAGTAACTATGGTCAAGCCCCCTGATGATCTTTTTAACCCTGGGTATTGCATACGCATTCATGCTTATTTCATCAAGACCTAATGCTACGAGAATCGGGGTGTAGAGTGCTTCGCCTGCAATCTCTCCGCATAATGCAACCTCAGTATTGCTTGCATGGGCATTTTCAACCGTTTGTTTTATCATTTTCAATATTGCAGGGTGCATGGGTTCGTAAAGATAGGACACGTATTCGTTGCCTCTGTCGATTGCAAGGGTGTACTGGATCAAATCGTTTGTGCCAATACTGAAAAAATCTACTTCTGAGGAGAGCTTATCACTTATCATACAGGTTGACGGTACCTCTATCATAATGCCAAACTTGATCTGTCTGTTAAATGGGATCCTTTTAAGGGACAGTTCTTCCATACATTCTTTGATTATTTCCTTTGCTCTACGGACCTCATCGATCCCTGATATCATCGGAATCAATATCTTGAGGGGACCAAAAGCGCTTGCCCTCAATATGCTTTTAAGCTGTGTCTTAAAAAGCCCCACCTCTTTGATGCAAAGACGTATTGCCCGTAGCCCCATAGCCGGATTGATCTCTACCGGCATTTTAACGCTTGATACAAACTTGTCACCGCCTATATCAAGGGTTCTTATGGTGATATATTCCATTGCCTTGTTTTCAGCAAGATTTTTATATATGTGATAATGGTCTTCTTCGGTCGGCAATTGCTTTTTCGACAGATATATATATTCGGTACGGTACAGTCCGACCCCCTGGGCTCCATACCGCTCCATTATGTCCATCTCAGCCAGAAGTTCGATGTTTGCCCCAACCCTCATTTTGAAGCCATCTCTCGTTTCTGATTTCAGTCTTGCAAGTTTAAGGAATTCCCTCCGCTGTGCCTTAAGATGTGATTGTTTTGCAATATATTCCTTTTTAATATCTTTTGTTGGATTAATAATTGCAATGCCTTCGTCACCATCAACGATTATGGTATCGTTGTTCTTCACAAGGCTGGAAATATTTCCAGCACCGACAACAGCAGGTATTTCGAGTGCCCTTGCTACGATAGATGTGTGGGAAGTTCTTCCGCCAACATCTGTTGTGAAACCGTATATATTATTAAGATTAAGCTGGATTGTGTCGGCCGGCGAGAGATCGTGGGCAACGATAATGACCTTGCCTGATAAGTTAAAATTATTTATATCTGAGGACTTTCCTTTCACCAAGATCCTCACAAGCCTGTCATATATGTATTTGATGTCCTGACCGCGCTCCTTTAAATAAGGGTCATCAACGTTTTCAAAGCTCGACAGAAACCTCGATACGACTATGTCGAGGGCCCACTCAGCATTTATATTATCAGCCTTTATTGTGTTTATGACTGAGTTTATGAAAAAATCGTCCTGAAGAATAAGTATATGGGCATCAATGATGAAGGAATGTTTTCTCATTTCGTCGTCTGGCAGGGTTTGCTTTATTGCATTGAGCTCATCAACGGCATGCTTTATTGCGTTCTTGAGCTTAAGGATTTCTTTATCACACTGCTCTTTCTTGATAGAGCGTTTATTTATTGGGATTTTTCCTCTTTCGAGCAGGCGCACCTTCCCATATGCTATACCTGACGATACGCCAATACCCTTTAGTATCTTATTGGTAAATATGTCATTGCTCATGTTTCTTGAAAACCTTCGTCAATAAGCTGGCCAAGCTCTTCAAATGCCATCTGCTCGTCCACACCGTCAACCTTCAACATTATTTTGCTTCCAAGTGGACATGCGAGCATCAAGAGCCCCATTATACTTTTTCCGTTAACCTCTGTCCCGTCTTTTTCGACCCATATGTTTGACTTATATTTATTCGCCTTTTTTACAAATGTTGCAGCCGGTCTTGCATGGAGACCAAGTCTGTTTTTTATTATAAATATCCCTTCCAGCATTACCTCCTATTC
>MWEV01000166.1 GCA_002071245.1 Deltaproteobacteria bacterium ADurb.Bin026 | reverse complement strand
GTGATGCCCTGATGAAATATTCCTTTGCCTTTTCAAATTCTTTGTCCTGGAAAAGTATTTTACCTAAAAACATTTCTTTTGAATAGACAGCGTATTGCGTACTACATGAAGAAAAAATCGACGCAGCCAAAATCATTAAACAGATTATTGTTGATGTCTCTTTCATTGTCATATCGCTTATACCTCCGCGTTTTAATAAAATTGTTTTTCAACTGTTTTGATTTATCCGTTCTTTGCCTTGTCCCCCGAAAATGCAGCGGTTAGAGATTTTTTTTGTTGCGAAGCGCATAAAAGAAAAGTATTTCATTCTTTCTCATCTTTGCCTCGCGTGCCATCAGGGTTTGGGTATCGGCATCTCTATGCGAATTCGTATCCCTATCAAACCCAATCCATCTCTGATGTGTATATAGTCCAAATGGTTATTGCCTTTTAGGAATGCTGAATATGAATTATCACGGAATGTTATCAAAATATATAAAAATATCTAATATGACATGGAGGTTTTGGGTCATTATATCACAAAAACCGTAAAATAAATAATTGTTCCAGATCGCATTTGGTATATGTTTGAGGTTATCTTTTCTATCACAAAAGGATAACGGTAGCTCAATTATTACAGCGTGTGGAAAAAACCTTGTTTTTCTGATAAGCTAAAGGGTCATTTTCATATAAAAGAAACTAATGGATAAGTTTGACGTCATAGTAATCGGTGCTGGCCATGCCGGGTGTGAAGCTGCTCTTGCTGCTGCACGTATGCAGGCAAAGACACTTCTTTTGACAACCAATCTCGACCACATTGCATTCATGTCCTGCAACCCTGCCATAGGGGGTTTGGGGAAAGGACACCTTGTTAAAGAGATTGATGCCTTAGGTGGCGAGATGGCTAAAAACATCGATGCAACAGGCATCCAGTTCAGGGTGTTAAACATGAAAAAAGGGCCTGCCGTTCGATCAACACGTATACAGGCTGACAAGATCAAGTATGCGATCAGGATGAAACATGTACTCGAACGTCAAAAGAATCTTTATATAAGACAGGGCATAGTGGAAAAGATCATTGTCGATAACGGTATCGTTTTGGGCGTTGAAATGCAGTGGGACGAAAGATTTCAGGGAAAAAGCGTTATAGTAACTACAGGGACATTCCTAAGGGGTCTGATACATATTGGACTTGAGCACTTTGAAGCCGGTAGAATGGGGGATGCACCCTCGGTTGGACTGTCTTTTTGTTTAAAGGAATTGGGCTTTGATATGGGGCGGTTAAAGACAGGAACCTGCCCAAGGCTTGATGGAAAGACGATAGATTTTTCAAAACTTGAGCCCCAATATAGCGATGATCCGCCAAAGCCATTTTCTTTTCTCACCTCGTCGATAAACAACCAGCGCGTGCCATGCTATCTCGGATATACAAACAGCTATACACACGAAGCGATAAAATCAGGTTTTGACCGATCACCTCTATATACAGGAAAAATCAAAGGGACAGGTGTAAGATATTGCCCATCCATAGAAGACAAGATAATGCGTTTCAAAGAAAAAGAGAGACATCGAATATTTATTGAGCCTGAAGGGCTTGACACTGTGGAATATTACCCTAACGGGCTTTTTACGAGCCTGCCACTTGACATACAGATAAAAATGTTGAGAACAATCCCTGGCCTTGAGTATGTCGAGATTACAAGACCTGGGTATGGCATAGAATACGATTTTGCATACCCTACGCAACTTTATCCAAGCCTGGAGACAAAACTCATAAAAAACCTCTATTTTGCAGGCCAGATAAATGGAACGACCGGTTACGAGGAGGCTGCGGCCCAGGGCATCATGGCAGGCATTAATGCAGTTCGTAAGGTTCGCGGGGAAGATATATTTTTTTTGAAAAGAGATGAGGCATACATTGGTGTTTTGATTGACGACCTTGTAACGAGAGGGGTCGATGAACCATACAGGATGTTTACATCGAGGGCTGAACACAGATTGTTTTTAAGGGAGGATAACGCAGATTTGAGACTCACGGAAAAGGGTTATCAAATAGGCATTGTCGATAGAAAAAGATACGACAAGCTGGTCGAAAAGAGACAAAAGATCGAGAAGACGCATGGATTGCTGAGGTCAGTAAGGCTGAAACCGATGAAGGAAACAAATCAGACATTGAAAAATCTTGGTTTTGATGCCATAAAGAACCCTCTAACCCTTGAAGAACTACTTCAGAAACCAGATGTGAAAATTGCGGAGTTGATATCGATTGATCCAAGATTAAATGATATAGAGGAAGATGTAGCCTATCAGGTGGAATTAAATGTAAAATATAGGGGCTACATCGAAAGACAAAATGAAATGGTAAAGAGAACGAAAAGACTCGAGGACATAAGGATTCCTCCTGACCTTGTTTACAGGGATATCTCTGGTATTTCAAATGAGATTGTCGAGCGATTTACAAAGGTTAAGCCCTTTACCTTAGGACAGGCATCCCGGATTCCTGGGGTAACACCTGCAGCAATAACTGCACTCATGATCCATTTTAAAAAGACAGGAATTTTGAGGTAAACAGACAATTTTAAAGACTTTGTAACAGATAATAAAAAACTGACGCCTTTTGGTTTTGTTTTTGTGATCTGGATATTGTAATTTAATCGTATTTCCATCTTTTTGCTGATGGGGGGTATGTGTAAATATCTATGTTGATTAATTCTTTTGCTGATCAAGGAACGTTTTGCGATGAATAATATGGAAGAGAATAAAAGGTTTGTTACTGAGTGGCTTGTATCTCAGGGTGTGGATGTTTACGGTATTGGTGATATGTCACTTTATGGCAGGGAAATTTTGGGACTCGATGATGCGCTAAAAGAGAGGTTACCGTTTGCTATATCATTAGGCCTTGTATTGGCGAAAGGTGTTCTTGATACAATCATCGACGGCCCGCATCTTTTGTATTTGCATCATTACCGACAGTTAAATTATAGGCTCGACATGCTCGGTTATCTTCTATCGAGGGAGATTGAAAAAAGGGGTCATACAGCACTGCCTTTTGCGGCATCACAACTAATTGATTGGAAAAATCAGAAGGGGCATATTTCGCACAAACATATAGGTGTTGTTTCCGGTTTGGGTTGGATCGGTAGAAACAATCTGCTCGTGCACCCTATTTTTGGTTCTCATGTTAGGTACAATACTGTTTTGACGGATATGCCGCTTATCGCCGATACGGTACTCAACACAAATTGTGGTAAGTGCACAAATTGTATTGATAAATGCCCGGCGGGTGCGATTAGTAATGAACCATCAGAATTTAATCATATGGCATGTTACGATATGCTGACGTACTTTAAAAACAAAAGGAACATCGGTCATCATATATGTGGTATATGTGTACGGGCATGCATGGGGAAACGATTGTGCATATACAGTGCTGTATAAGGGTGCTATATGCAACAACCTTGTCAGGTGGACACTTGTTGTATGTGCCATTGAAAGGATGAAAAAAGGAGGCCTTCGGGTGAAGGCCATTCAGGGCTACTACATTTAAAAATAGGAGCCAGGGATCCAAGGGGTTGAGCATTCGAGTGGTTCGCTTGGCCCCTGAAACCCTATTCTTTGATGTCTTTTATCTTTCTCTTAACAATCTTTCCTTTGTCTTTCGGGAAGTCTGCCTTTAAATAGACGTTTTTCTGAAATATCTTTGTTACCTGTCCTTCCATCTCTTTTTTCGCAAAAGTAAATTTGACTTTGTCTCCTACGTTCATTGTCTCCTCCGTTTAGTTAGGCGCTTTTAGATTCTGTTTTAGTTTCGGTCTTTGCCTCGGTCTTTGTTTCTGTCTTTGTTTCTGATGAGTCTGTAGTGGTGGCAACATCTATTTTTGTCTCTGTTTTGTCTGCATCACTTTTACCATTATCAGAGTGATGGCTTTTTCCGGTTGTGTCTAATGGTTTTTTATAATCTGTAGCATACCACCCTGTTCCCTTAAGCTGAAAAGAACAATTTGAAATTAATTTGTTTAGTTTGCCCTTGCAAAACTTGCATTCCCTTAATGGGTTATCGCTGATTCTTTGAAATATTTCGAACCTTTTACCACAGTCTGAACATATATACTCGTAAATAGGCATTTTTTGAACCTCCATACTTCTGTAAATCTTTTTGTGAAAAATATAAACATTGTAA
>MWEV01000165.1 GCA_002071245.1 Deltaproteobacteria bacterium ADurb.Bin026 | reverse complement strand
TTTATCGTTGCTTATGTGTTTATAAAACGACTATCTTGTGTTAAAATTCGGCATTCAGCGTGTATGGTTTAATATGAAGTTTGAACATAATATTGATTTCGACACAATTAGATCGGTGCTTGATCTTTTGCCAATGCGTATTTATATGCTCAACGAAAAAAGAAAAGTCTTATGGGCAAATAAAAGGGCATCCCATTGGTTTAGAAACATAAATCTAAACCATGAAAATATTTATTGCTTCAAAGAAGTATTTAAACGTGACAACCCATGCATACATTGTCCCGTAATAAAGGCATTGAAAACAGGGAAAACAGAACATACAGAAATAAAAGCCGAATATAACGGTAAAACAAAATATTATTTCGTTACAGCAACACTTTTCAAAAAAACAGAAAGCAACAGCGATACGCTTATTATTGAAACCGTTCAGGATATCACCAACTACAAAAAGGCTGAGGAAGATTTAAGGAATCTCAATGACTTTAATACTGCCATAATCAATAATGCCCCTGTTGCCATATTTACCATTGACAGAACTGGCAAGTTTATCAGTGTAAACCCAGCCCTGGCAAAGCTTTCAGGTTTGGGCACTGAGGCTGAGGACAAGCTTTTGGGTTTCAACTGGATTGAAAACCCATATACAATAAGATGCGGTTTAGCCGATTGTATAAAAAAAGGGTTAGAAGGTGAACCCTTTGAGCTATGGGACTTTCCATTTACAACGTACAGGGGTGACAGAGGGCATTATATTCACTTCAGGGGTGTACCGCTAAAAACGAAAGATGGAAAGGTTGAAGGACTACTATGTATCATAGAGGATACGAGCGAAAAGGTAATGGCAAGGATTCAGTCTATTCAAGATGCAAAGACATCGGTCATAGGCAGGCTTATGACAGGGGTTGCACATGAACTTAACAACCCGCTTGCAGCGATTTCAGCAAACTCGGAGCTTGCATGTGAATTGTTCCAAAACATGAAGACACAAAATATTGATAGTGAAGAGATAAACGAACTCCGTGAATACATCGAAGTTATTGAAGAACAGGCATATCGATGTAAGAATATCATACAGGACATGATCGATATAACAAAAAAAGAGGATTTTGAGGTAAAGGCAATAAATCTGCCGGCATTGCTTGATGAACTTATCGGAACACTAAACCTTAAAAAAAAGAAGATACGCCTTAAAAAACATATTGGAAAAAATCTGCCGCATGTAAAGGGTGATATGAATGCCTTGAGGCAATGTTTTTTAAATATTCTGCGTAATGCAACCGATGCTCTCGAAAAAAGAGAATCTCCAACAATAAGGATAGCTGCCTGCATTTCGGACGATTTTGTCAGGGTTGAGATCGAAGATAATGGCGTTGGCATTCACAACGAAATGTTGGATAAGATTTTTGAACCCTTTTTTTCGACAAAGGCTACGGGCAAAGGTATAGGTCTGGGTCTGACTTTGTGTTACGAATTTCTCAAAAGAATGGGTGCCAAAATAGAGGTGAAGAGTGAACTGGGAATGGGAACTCTTTTTGTTATAAATCTTCCAGTTTCTTCGGATTTCAAGGTGAATGGATAGAACATTATGATACGCATACTTATTGTAGACGATGAATACCAATTAATAGATGCGTTCCGAAAAAAGCTTTCAAAGGAGGGCATGGAAGTACTCGTTGCACTAAACGGCAAGGATGCAATAAACATCATCAAGAACGAATCCATCGACATCGGGCTTTTCGACATAAGACTTCCCGATATTAACGGTGTTGATCTGCTCGGCAAATTAAAAGAAATGCAGCCTACAGCAGAAGTTATTATGCTCACAGGTCATGCCTCAGTAGATACTGCTATCAAATCCATGAAACTCGGTGCCTATGATTATTTGACAAAACCATGTAGGCTTGTTGAGTTGCACAATGTAATACTCAAGGCATATGAAAAAAAGCAATTGAAGGAAAAGAACATTGTGCTTGAAGAACACATCCATCGCATTGAAATACGAGATAGGTTCATTGGCGAGAGCAAAGAGATGAAGGAGATAAAAAAATTTATTTCGCTGGTCAGTAATTCTAATGCACCCGTACTGCTTTTAGGTGAAACAGGTACAGGAAAGGAAGTGGTTGCAAGACAGATTCATACCCTTTCTCATCGCTCTGCAAATCCATTCGTAACTATAAATGCGAGTTGTCTGCAGGAGAGTATTCTCGAAAGCGAATTGTTTGGCTATAAAAAGGGTGCGTTTACCGGGGCACAGACAGATAAACTGGGACTTATTGAAATTGCTAATAAAGGCACATTTTTCGTTGATGAAGTTGGAGATATGGGTACTACTATACAGGCAAAACTTTTGCGTGTCCTTGAAAACTCTGTTTTCAGAAAGCTTGGAGACACTAAGGAAATTAAGGTTGATGTTCGTTTTATTTTTGCAACCAACAAGAATATTGAAAAAGAGATCGAAACAAACAGATTTCGTAAAGACCTTTTTTATAGGCTCAATACATTCATAATTAAGATACCCCCGCTTGTTGAAAGAAAAGATGATATACCATTAATCGCAAATTATTTTATTGAAAAATTCACATTAGGTGGAAAAAGAAAAATAATATCAAAACATGCCATAGATATCCTCGTTAACCATAGTTGGCACGGTAATGTCAGGGAACTCGCCAATGCACTTGAGCGGGCTGTTCTTGTATCCGCCGACAGAGAAGAGATTATAGCGGACGATCTTCCCTATGATATAACCCACACA
>MWEV01000164.1 GCA_002071245.1 Deltaproteobacteria bacterium ADurb.Bin026 | reverse complement strand
GACTTTGCCTATGAAGATTGTATGCGTACCCACATCTGTGATGGCGATAACCTCGCAGTCCAGATAGCCTATCGTGTAATCGAGGATAATCGGTGAACCTGTTATGCCTATCCGGTGTTTAATGTCTTTAAACTTGTCTATATCCCTGCCTGACTTGAATCCAAACGTGCCTATTAAGGACATGGGGGCTTCTTTTGACAGGATCGAGACAGAGAATGTCTTGCTCTCCAGTATGAATTCGTGTGTAAGATTCTGTTTATTTATGCTTATTGCAAGCGTTGGCGGGTCTGATGTAATCTGGAAGACGGTATTCGCTATCTGTCCATTGATTTTATCGCCCTTTTTGGAGCCTATTATATAAACACCGTAGCATATTTTTCTAATGGCCTTTGGATTCATTTTAGTCCTCCTTTTATGAGTTTGTATTTTAAATGCCCGCCTATTATAAACTATTTAGTGCAAAAAGTGAATCGCTATACATTTTTAATAGTAAAGAACCTAATTTCTGTAGTAGGATTTTTAATAATGAAAATTATTCAAATATTTATCCGACAGAAAACCGTATGGAGACTGACATGGTTTAGTAGATTCATTGCATTGTTTTTGTTGTTTTTTATAATATTTCTTACAAGAGGGATATGGAAGGATGCCATAACCTCATTTATAATTGCACCAGATACGACAAAAAAATCTGATGCGATATTAATCGAAGGATGGAAGTACCCCCAGGGGGCTGTGCTTAGGGCTGCCATTAAATTGAAGGAGGACGGAATAGGCAAAACCCTGTTTTTTGTTGAATATTTGTCGTCATCCGAGGCTTCTATTACAGACCTTGAGATACCTCTTTTATATCATGAAATGCTAAATCTTTACTTTAAGAGCGAACGTGTTGACCCTGGCAATATAGAGCGGATATTTGTAGAACTTAAAGATCCAGTTACATGGAATACTGCCTTTACAGTGATGAAGGCGCTTTCTGACAGGGGGTATCGCTCCTTGATAATTGTTTCTCCGTGGGCACACAGCAGGAGAAGTTGCGACGTTTATTCGATAGCAGGAAAAAAACGCAATATCGAGGTTACATGCAGGCCTGTTGAAGGAGGTATCAGGAAAGACAACTGGTGGCGATCCCATATGGGTATGAGCATGGTTTTGGGTGAAGTGGTAAAACGCATTTACTATATATTCAGGATTTCATGATAAGGGTGGGTCAGTAATACCGTTTTAACTCAGTTTTGATAGAGGTCTTCATGCTGTCAGGGTTTATATGTTGTTTGACTAGAGGTTTATTTTTGATAACCGGAATCCTTTCCTCCAGAATTGGTCTGTTGTTTCTGTATATCACACCGATAGGAATCTTATCTCCCCATTCGATCGCCTTTTGAAACGCTTCAAGCCTGTTTTCCGGATTATAGTCGGGCCCAAGTTTGTACACCCTTTCGCTATACCATGAATAGGTATTTATTTTATTAAATGTTACACAAGGCTGAAGAATATCCACAAGTGAAAACCCTTTATGTCCTACCGCCTCTTTTATCAGTCCTTTCAAATGTTCCGGATCTCCCGCATACCCCCTTGCCACAAAGCTGCAATCGAGTGTTACGGCAAATGCCATTGGATTAAACTGTTCGGAAAGTACACCGAAGGGTTGATTGTTTGTTATCATGCCTTCCATGCTTGTAGGTGATGCCTGACCCTTTGTGAGCCCGTATATCTGATTGTTGTGGACAAAGAGCTTCACATTGATATTTCTTCTTATTGCGTTGATGAGATGATTGCCTCCTTCGCCATAACAATCTCCATCGCCGGCTTCTGCTACAACGAGCAGATCATGGTTGACAAGCCTTATTCCGGTGGCAACCGGCAGCGAACGTCCATGAAGACCGTTGAATGTGTTGCACTTCAGATAGTGAGGAAATTTACCAGATTGACCAATACCTGATACAATGATGAATTGGTAAGGTTCAATGTCCATTTCAACAAACGCATCCTTAAACGCCCTGAGAATGGAGAAATTTCCACAACCAGGGCACCATGCGGGGGTTTGACCTCTGAGATCATCCAATGTGGGCATTGAGTTCTCCTATCATCTCCTCCAACAGAAACGGCCTTCCGTCATAGCGGTTGATCGACGCATCGAATTTAAAACCTGTTTCTGCCCTTAAGAGTTTTGCAAACTGCCCTGTGGCGTTTTGTTCTACACAGATTGTTTTTTTTGCGCTGCGGAGTATATCGAGAAAATCAATCCTTCCTCTTTTTTTCTCCATGCCAGGTAAAGGCAAATGGGTAGGAAGGGGATATATTTCGCTGAAATGAAGCATGGCTATTTTCTCAGTCTTTAATAACTCGTCAACCGATTCCCTCAAGATCCCAAAAGTCGAACCCCAACATGTGATAACTACCTCTGGCTCAGTACTTCCATAGAAGAGGGGTGGTTCTATCTCGTTTCTTATGAATGGTATTTTTTTGAAAAGCCTTTTGTTCACCATGTTGATGCGTGTTTCGATATCTTCGACAAGGTGTCCCTCTTCGTCGTGTTCATCACTGTCCGTTACAATTACGTGATGAGATTCCCCTGGAATCCCGAACGGCGAAACCCCGTTGCCTGTATATGCATGTCTGTTATATACGTCTAACCGGGCCATCTCTCTATCCTTCAAGCGATAATCATTATAAATTATCTTGTCGGGGTCGATTTCATCTTCAGTCCACTGTGCATCCGATAGAAACTGGTCAGTTAAGATAATTGCCGGTATCTGATATTTCTGGGATAGTTCAAATGCCTTATTTGTGAGATAAAATGCCTGTTTTGGGTTTCCTGGTGCAAAAATTAACCTTGGAAATTCCCCGTGTCCTGCATGGAGAGCAAACAATAAATCAGCCTGTTCTGTACGAGTAGGAAGACCTGTTGCAGGCCCAGGTCTTTGTGCAAGCGCTATGACTATGGGTGTTTCTGTCATTGCAGCAAGAGAAAGCCCCTCTACCATAAGGGCAAAACCCCCTCCGGATGAACCCGTCATAGATCTCACCCCAGCATAGGATGCGCCAATCGCCATATTGATAGCGGAAATTTCATCTTCAGCCTGTTCAACGATTATTCCGAATTCTTTTGCCCTGGCAGCCATGTAAAGCATGATGCCTGTGGATGGCGTCATGGGATATGCTGAATAAAATTTACAACCGGAGGCTATAGCACCCAAGCCCACACAATCGTGAACACCAATGAGCATCTTGGGGCTGGAGATCGCCGATAAGGCAAACCCGCAACGGAGGCAGTTTGACTGGGCAAAATCCCTGCCGGCTATGGCGGCAGCCTCGTTTATTTTAATAATAGCCTTGCCCTTTTTCTTGAGTTCACCGTTAAGTATATCGTGAAGCGGCTTAATACTCATACCGAGCATTCCAATGACAGCCCCTGTTGCTACTGTATTTGACATAATTTTGTCGCCGCCATTTTTTATAGCAAGCTCTGCAAAAGGAATATCAAGGAAATTTGGGGAATTAAACCTTTCTTTGATAGACAATGAGTCATAAACGATTATACCGTCATCTGATAATTCCGATTTATGACGCACTATGCTTTCCTTGTCAAGGGCAACGAGGATATCTATCCTTTTTCTGGAAGCGGTAATCTGTTTATCGGATAAACGGATCTGGTAAAAGTTATGCCCCCCTCTGACGCGTGATTC
>MWEV01000163.1 GCA_002071245.1 Deltaproteobacteria bacterium ADurb.Bin026 | reverse complement strand
GTAAAACACCTTAAACCCCATTTTTCTCAAAAGGTCGACCCTATCTGAATCATTATCAAGTATCGTAGTGTTTACACCGTTTGCACGAAGAAATCTACCTATAGTGCTTCCGAAATGACCAAATCCCGCAATAATAACAGGATATTCTCCTCTGATATCCTCTGCTTCCTTTTCTACAACGGATTCCTTTGTACCAAAATTCGGTAGAACAAACCTTTCATTCAGAAGAATAAGCAATGGGGTTATAGTCATACTTATAGCTGTAACCCCCATCATTACATCTGTCCAGTAGTCGGACAAAATGCCGAGTTTTGAGATAAACGCAAAAAGTACGAATGCAAACTCGCCCACCTGACTGAGACTAAGGGTAAATATTGCATTCTGGTTAAAACTAAGACGCGCCATCCGTCCAACTATATTTAGCACAAAGGCTTTGACGATTATTACGCCTGAAACAAACACTATCACTAACAAAGGATTGTCGATGATGAGTCTGAAATTTATGGATGCACCCACGGCAATAAAAAATAAACCCAGTAAAACACCCTTGAATGGTTCTATATCGCTCTCTAATTCATGGCGGAATTCCGAATTAGCAAGAACAACCCCTGCGAGAAATGTTCCGAGAGCCGGGCTCAATCCTGCCATTGTCATGAGGTCAGCGGTAGCAATTACAATAAAAAGCGCTGCCGCTGTAAAAAGCTCCCTTAGACGGATACTCGCTACAAATCTCAGAAAAGGTACAATTAAAAAACGTCCCCCCAAAATAACAACCACTACAGAACCAAGCAGGGTTAACGTCTGTCTCCATCCTGGTAGCCCACCAATAAATGTTGCACTGTTATCCGAATGAATTTGTAACGAAGAACCTATAATCAGAGGAAGAAGCGCTAATATCGGTATTACAGAGATATCTTGAAACAAGAGAACCGCAAAAGAACTCTTTCCTGATTCTGCCTTGGCAAGACCTTTTTCCTTAAGTGTCTGTAAAACAATAGCCGTAGAGGACATTGATAGTGCAAGGCCGCTTGCCAATGCTGCCTGCCATGAAAAACCTGCTGCAATTAGAGCAACAAAGAATATTAAAGTTGTACCGCCTAATTGTAAGGCACCAGTACCTACAATCAATTTTCGCATACGCCATAGATTTGTCGGTTCAAGCTCAAGGCCAATTAAAAAAAGCATCATGACAACACCAAATTCTGCAAAATGCATTATATCTTTGCCTTCCTCTCCGACAAAGCCGAGAAAGAATGGGCCGATTATAATGCCGCCCAACAGATATCCAAGAACGGATCCCATCCCAAGTTTTTTTGCTATAGGAACAAAGATAATCGCAGTAGCGAGATAGATCAATGCGTCATGAAGAAAGCCTGCGTTCACCTAACTAATTACCCCATTATTTGTATTTGACAAAAGCCAATCGTTTAGGTACTCATGCCTGCATATTTCGTTGAGATTATATGTTCCCTGCGACAATCTTTCACATAATAAACGATAGAGTCCCCCATAGTTTTTAAGCTCTTTATCTGTCAAAAGATGCGTGCCGTGTACTACGAAGGGTGGAAGATAAATCATTTTACAAAAAAGTGCAGTTTGTTCAAAAGGTGCGAGAAACTCCCTTACCGTAAAGCCATTATGTCCCCCGTGCACATATGTATCCCTTGTACCACCAGCAGTCAATGCATTGAAAACAAGTTTGTCTTTAAGGTTATCTCCTCCATAGCCGTGTGCCCAGCCAAATTCAAGAACAAGATCAACCCATTGCTTGAACAATGCCGGAACCCCATACATATAAAAAGGGTGATGCCAAACAATAATTTTATGTTCAATCAATAGCGATTTTTCGAGTTCTGTATCAATATTAAAGTCAGGGTATTCTTCATATAGGTCATGGATTGTCACCTGAGCCATATCATCAATGCTACCAAGTAACACCTTGTTTGCCCTTGATTTTTCAAAACGAGGATGCGAGAAAATTATTAGAATGTTTTCCATAAAACGACCTTTTATTACAAAGCAATAAATGAGAACAATTTAGAAGTATCATTTTCATTATTTTAACATACAAGGGATTGCTAAAAAACAGAATTTTATGCTACATTTTTTGCCTTCTTTCTGATATGCTTTAACTCGGTGCGCCCATAGCTCAATTGGACAGAGCGTTTGACTACGAATCAAAAGGCTGCAGGTTCGAGTCCTGCTGGGCGCATTTTTTGATATTTTTCAAATGCTTATCACCCTACCCTTATCTGTTTCACTCCTGATCAATCTTCCAATACCTTGCTTTAACTTGATGTGTGTTTCATAAAGATATCTTTTCCTATATTCAAACGGCAGCATCATCTTCCTCTAAATTCATTTTATGTTCATCTGCAAAGTTTTTTATACAAAATCTCGATAATGTTGCCAGATTTGATCGGATTCCATGCAGGCTCCGGTTTACCTGAATCGATATTGTTGTCCTGCGAATCCCTTACATAATAAGAAATGAGATTATACTGTTTTTCGTTACACTTTATTGCAAAATAATTGAGAACGTAACTTATCTTTTCTAATCTTTTTTCATCGTTATAGCCATTATGTTTCATGGTTTCCATGAAATGAAATCTTCCTTTCGATGAAAACACCTGTTTTATCCATACCCTTTTAGCGCCTTCACTGTCTGTGATAATGCTTGTGTTATCATAATAATATTTGTCTTCCAATGATTTAGAAGAGGCATAATACACCCATTCAGCAGCATCGGTCATTGTAATGTTAAAACATAAAATGTAAATTATAGAAAACAATATTAGTGATTTTTTCATGTTGTCCTCCATTAGATTTTATTGAAGCATTTTTGACAGTTCGTAATGATTTATCTACTTATTTGAATTTATGTTAAAAAAATTGTCAAGTTTTCTGCCACACCTGGCCTTTATCAAGATTTTTTGCAAAAAAACATATAAGCAGCAAATAGTCAAGCATTAGCTTGTACCTAATGTCTATTATCTACCGTACCAATTTACCTCAAAAAAATACCCCGGAAGAACCGGGGTATAAAAGGTGTCCTTTTGGGCTTATAAGCGTCTTGCTTAAACCAATG
>MWEV01000162.1 GCA_002071245.1 Deltaproteobacteria bacterium ADurb.Bin026 | reverse complement strand
CTATGTGTCCGATGGTTCCTATATTCACGTGGGGTTTGTTTCTTTCAAACTTTTTCTTAGCCATAGAGGACCTCCGTTACTGTTTTTTCTCTATTTTTTATTAAATTGTCATATATATATTTTGGTACAGGGGTATAATGGAAAAATTCCATGCTGAAATATCCCCTTCCTTGCGTTGCCGAACGTAAATGTGTCGTATAACCGAACATCTCTTCCAATGGTATATATGACACTATGCTCTTGAATTCGTTTCTCTCGCCGATATCTGCAATTCTGCCTCTTCTTGAAGATACATCGCCAATAACAGCACCAAGGCTTTCATTGGGAACACTAATGTCTACCTTCATAATCGGTTCAAGAATGACAGGGTTTGCCTTTTTAACAGCATCCTTGAGACCCATCGAGGCAGCAAGCTTGAACGCCATCTCAGATGAATCAACCTCATGATAAGAACCATCCAAAAGCTCTACTTTTACATTCACGAGAGGATATCCAAGAACAACACCCTTTTCCATCGTATCTCTTATCCCGGACTCAACGCTCGATATAAATTCCCTCGGGATCGCACCACCTACAATCTTGTTCTCAAAAACAAATTCTGTTCCCTCCACAGGCGAAACCCGAAGAACCACATGACCATACTGACCATGACCACCAGACTGCTTGATATATTTGCCGACACTTGTAACTGTTTTTGTAATAGTCTCTCTGTAAGCCACCTGGGGGGCTGAGGATATCATGTCAAGGTTATGTTCCCTTTTTGCCCTGTCCATGATAATTTCGAGATGCAGTTCGCCCATGCCGGATAAAATCACCTCACCGGTTTCATTGTCGAGTCTCACGTTTAACGATGGATCTTCTACGGTATATTTATTGAAAACCAACCACATCTTTTTAAGGTCATCTTTCCTTCTTGGCGCAATAGCACATGAAACAACAGGAGAAGGTATCTCTATCGCCTCAAATGCTATGTTCAAGTCTGGATTGCAGAGAGTATCTCCGGTTGAGACGCCCTTGAGACCTACAATAGCACAAATATCTCCCGCCTCGACCCTTTTTATCTCTTCTCTTTTATTCGCGTGGAGCAAAAGAATCCTGCCAATCCTTTCGTTTTTAGATTTGGAACAATTCAAAACAATGTCACCGGTCTTCAATTCACCGGAATACACGCGGATATAACTGAGATGACCTACATATGGATCGTTCATGATTTTAAACACAAGCCCACTGAAAGGTTCATCCTTTCTACCCTGAAAAAGACTCTCTTTACCCTCTTCTGTCCAGTACTTATATGGAGAAACATCAATGGGGGACGGAAGAAAATCAACAATTGCATCAAGCAAAGGTTGCACACATTTATTTTTAAATGCGCTTCCGCATAAAACCGGTAAAATTTTACCGTTTAAGGTCCCTTTCCGGATCACCCTCTTAATTTCTTTCTCCTCAATATCAATTCCTTCCAAATATGATTCCATGAAATCGTCATCAAGTTCCGCAAGCGATTCCATAATGCTGATTCTTGCATTATGAGCCTCTTTGGCGAGCTCCTCGGGGATTTCACCAACAGAATACTCAAGCCCATTTCTATCATTGTTAAAATATAGTGCCTTTGATTTTAAGACATCTACAACACCTACAAAATCTACGTTTATGAAAATAGGTATGTGAAGTTCCAACGGGTTTGCCTTCAGCATATCACGAATCATCTTTACACAATTGGATAGATTGGCACCTGGTCTGTCCATTTTATTTACAAACGCAATCCTCGGAACACCATATCTATCAGCCTGTCTCCACACCGTCTCGGACTGAGGTTCGACTCCTTCAACCGCCGAAAACAACGCAATTGCTCCATCCAAAACCCGAAGCGAACGGCCAACTTCAATAGTAAAGTCTATATGACCCGGTGTATCTATAATATTGATTCTATGTCCTTTCCAGGAACACGTAGTTGATGCAGCGGTTATGGTAATACCTCTTTCCTTTTCTTCCTCCATCCAATCCATAGTCGCGGCGCCATTATCAACCTCTCCTATTCTATTGTTAACGCCAGTATAGAACAGTATCCTTTCTGTCGTGGTCGTTTTCCCAGCATCGATATGTGCCATTATTCCAACGTTTCTCAATAGACTATTCATTATTATTGATTCCTGTATTACCATCTGTAGTGCGCAAAAGCCTTGTTCGCTTCCGCCATCTTGTGGGTATCCTCTCTCTTCTTAACCGAACCGCCCTTGTTATTGTATGCATCAAGTATTTCGCCCGCAAGTTTGTCAAGCATGGTTCTTTCAGATCTACCCCTTGAATATTTGATCAGCCATCTGATACCCAATGATAGTTTTCTGTTCATCCTTACTTCAACCGGCACCTGATATGTGGCGCCTCCAACACGTCTTGCCTTTACCTCTATCTCCGGTTTAATGTTATCCATGGCCTTGTGAAATATCTTCAACGGGTCCTCTTTCATTTTACTTTCAATAAGATTAAAAGCACCGTAAACAATCCTTACGGCTATGCTTTTTTTGCCATCAAGCATAATACAGTTGATCAATCTCTGAACAACAAGGTCATTATATTTGGGATCAGGTAATTTTTCCCTTTTAGAAATATGTCCTTTCCTTGGCATTAAAAAACTCCTCGATTATTGTTTAGGCTTCTTTGCTCCGTACTTTGACCTGCTCTTCTTGCGATTAGCAACTCCACTCGCATCAAGTGAACCTCTGACTATATGATATCGGACACCTGGCAAATCCTTAACCCTTCCACCCCTTATCAAAACAACAGAGTGTTCCTGCAGGTTATGACCAATGCCCGGGATATATGTCGTGACCTCTATGCCATTAGTTAACCTTACACGGGCAACCTTCCTTAAAGCTGAGTTTGGCTTTTTAGGCGTTGTCGTATAAACCCTAACGCAAACCCCTCTTTTTTGTGGGCAATTTGTCAATGCTGGCGATGAGCTTTTCTTTTTGACAACTTCCCTACCAAGCCTTACTAATTGATTGATAGTAGGCATTCCTTCCTCCAAAAAAAAATAATCCCCTATATTTTTAAAGGGATGGCTGCTACAAGTAAAAAAACTTAGGTATATTAAACGATTTCATTGGTTTATGTCAAGACATTTTTCCTTTTAAGGGATACATAATCACACAATTTTAAACTAACAATGCCCTTGTGAATTATATAACAGAAAAAACTTGACAATATTAGATAGAGTATAATATTTTTCAGTCAACTCAAAGTTTTCCGATAAAAAAATCAGATTTGTGTTTAGTTCAATATTATTCAGGAGGTATATTTATGGCTCAGGATGAAAAGGTTTTTGGAATGTCTGCGAATGCAGGAAGGTGGATTTTTGTAATACTTGGCATGGTGGTAAATATGTGCCTCGGGGCAGTTTATGCATACAGCGTATTCAAAAAACCACTGGAAACAATGTTTAATGCGACCGCAACCCAAGGGAACCTTCCGTTTATGGCCTTTCTCGCAATGTTTGCACTTTTCACATTCTTTTCCGGTCGTTTTATAGACAAAATGGGCCCGCGTATTGTCATGATAGTCGGCGGTATAGTTGTTGGTGTTGGCTGGATTCTCACGTATTTTGCATCGAGCATGATGATGGTTGTAATCACGTATGGCATAATTGGCGGTGCTGGTGTTGGTATTGTTTATGGCGGACCTGTTTCGGTTGCTACAAAATGGTTTCCAGATAAAAAAGGTCTTGCCGTTGGGCTTTCACTTCTTGGCTTTGGCGCTTCTGCCTTTGTAACTGCACCACTCGCCAAAAACCTCATTGCTGCCTATTCTAATAACCCACTTCCTGCCTTCGGCATCATGGGGGCGGGATTTCTAATTGTGACGGTTATCCTTTCCATTTTCATGAGATTTCCTGAAGCTGGCTGGAAACCGGCTGGATGGAATCCTCCCCAGGCAGCAGGAGGCCCGGTAAAAACATTTACAGCAGGACAGATGCTTAAAACATCAAGTTTCTATGGGCTGTGGCTTTGCTACATACTGGGGGCAACGGCAGGCCTCATGGCAATCGGTATATCAGCCACGGTTGGCAGAGAGGTAATAGGCCTTGACGTTGGTACTGCAACTTTGCTTGTATCAGTCTTTGCAATTTTCAACGGCATTGGTCGTCCCATATTCGGCGCCCTTTCAGACAAGATTACGCCTAAGGGTGCTGCAATATTGTCTTTCATTATTATAGCTGCTGCCTCTTTTATGATGCTATCCGCAGGAAAGGGTTCAACTGGTCTTTATGCGGTGGCATTCTGTGGCTTCTGGC
Source organism: Deltaproteobacteria bacterium ADurb.Bin026 (assembly GCA_002071245.1). GTDB lineage: Bacteria > Desulfobacterota > Syntrophorhabdia > Syntrophorhabdales > Syntrophorhabdaceae > MWEV01. Next base: position 140 of record MWEV01000162.1, on the reverse strand, counting down.
TCTGCCTCGGCGGATGGCTCGCAATTGGCCCTGCGGCGACTGCAACATTCTTCGGTCTGGAAGGTTATGCACAGAAATACGGCGTGGTCTTTAGTGCTTACGGACTTGGTGCAATCATCGGCGGCATCATTTCAGGAAGC
>MWEV01000161.1 GCA_002071245.1 Deltaproteobacteria bacterium ADurb.Bin026 | reverse complement strand
GGAGAAACTGAGATTATTCATTGAAAGAAATATTTCTGAAATATTTCTGTTAATCGATTATTCTGGTGAATGGTCGAAAATCACCACATCCCCTGTGACAGGTGAGCGGTAGATGATCACATAGTAAGCTTTGGAAATACAGGCACTTTTTCAATATTTATTATTTCAAGCCCAAGTAGAAAGCCCTTTAATCTTTTATATGTGCTATCCTTTGAGGAGCTAAATCCGTGGGCAAGATAGGACAGGTTTCTCGATGACTGAATGTCCTGAAATGTTTTTTTATTTTCATCGAATGCCTTGCCTAATGCATCACCAAGACTAAAAAGAAGATCGAAAGAGGCATTCTGAGATAATTGAATCTTACCGCTTATTAGACTTGTGTAACGCCTAACGAATTCATCACGCAGTTCGATAGGAATTTGGTCTGGTTTTACATCTGATGTATTGATTCCATATCGGTCGATTAGCCGCTCCTGAGCTATCATTTCAGAAAGTCGATATAATCTCAATATAGCGTCATCAATCTTACCTTCTTCGAATCTTCTTTCAGCATTGGCATAGATATCAAAAATAAAATTGATAGATAGTTTTTGTTCAGTCTTTACAAGCATCTCAAGAAAACGGATATTATCCTTTGTTTTCAAAACGAACTCTCGGAAACCATCGTCACCCAATTCTTGAATCTCCTCAATTGTTGCCTTTCGAAACCTATCCAATGCGTCTTTATGCCGAAAAAGGTCCCAAAAATAATATCCTTCTATTGCAAAACCTAACTTTTTGAAGAACGTTTTTTGACTTGTTGCCTTTTCTGACATCGTCTCACATAGTTGCTTTGTAGCCACGAACTGATATTGATTGAAAAGCAGGGCAATTTTTTTCTTTTCTTCAATTGCAAGAAAATCCCATGGGTTAACACTTTTATAGATTTCTTCAGCCCCATTTATTACTATCCCTACTCCATTTTTTGTCCTTTCTTTTCCTCCTACATAAGAAAAAGAAAAACCTTGACTAATCACTGCAAGGGCAAGGGATACAGACATGTTCTTCGTTCCGCCTGTATAATCTACTATAACCTTATCTTTTGAGAATTTTTTATCCGTCACTCGCTTTATTGCTTCTTCAGCCTTTTTGTAACAATGCAATAAGTCGTTTACATTATCGACAACAGTTACTTCACTTTTAAAATTGATCTGTTCATCCTGACAAGCCTTTTTTATATCAGAAACTTTGTCAATTGTATCTTGCGATGCAAGGAAAGAGATAAATTCTGGCCTATAATGCAAGACAGCCTTTATGATTGGGGCAGAAGTACCTCCTATGGAAATGACCATAGCGTCGATTGCTGTTTCTTTATCTATTTTTGGATCCATTGTTTGATTATCTCCTTCAAATTCTTAATATTTTGTCCTTCACAAAATTCAAGTTTGTTTGTTTTAAGCCGTCTTTTTTGTTCATCTGTCAAACGCCTAAAGGATACCAACATGCCCTTACCATATAACCCACCTGCTGCATCACGCAGGCTATCAAGTTTGTAAATAGAGTCTTCGCCAAAATGGCTTATATCTTTTCCGCTAAAACGCTTTGTCTTGCACTCAATAATGAAGAGTCTGTTACTGTGAGTTAAAAGGACATCATATTCATTTTTAGATTCTGACGGCCGTGCCCACTTTACCTTTACGTTCATCCTCACATCGGTTGGGTTCAGTGATTTTACTATTTTGAAGATATGTTCTTCGAGCCATCCACCGGAAGAAAATTCTACACTTGAAAGTGATGGGAACTGGATATAGTTTTCTTTTAAAGTCAAAAGACCATATCTTGAAAGAATAGAAACTATTCCCTGGAATTGCACATTTTTGAAGTCTTCGTCTTCTATATCTATTTCAAACGGGAATGTTCTTGCGTTCCGCAAGGGAGCTACATATCTATTAAGAATGCTAATACCCCTTTCCAATCTTTCTCCCTCTTGAATTATAGCTTCTACTGCGGCCCAATGTGTGTCTGGCACATCTACCTCATTCGTCTCTGAGATAATGTTCTGTCCGTATGATGCAAGGTATATGGGGACTTTCATTACCCCCCTGGATACCAGCTTTTTTCTTTCAGGGGACAAAAAATCAATGTAATTGTTCTGGGTATCAACATAAACAACCGGTTTCTCCTTCTCCCGGAACACCTCAAAAGCTGCAAATGCCATTATTTTTGTTCCACCTGTGGCATTTAGTATGATCTCATCGTTGTCATGACGTAACAAAACTTCTATGCAAGTTTCACGGGCAGATTCTAAATCATATGGAGCAATGGAGATCTTTTCTGTTTTTATTGCCCAGCCTTTTATTATCTTTTCGAGCCTCTCTGCTTGGAGTTTCATATCAGGACTTACAAGGAGAATCACTTTCTCAGGCCGTAGTTCCTCCATGCGCAGGGGTATCAAATTTGGTATGGGTTGTGCAGATACAAGGCACACATGGACGCGGTTCATAGTGTAGTACCTCCCTTCTTTGTATTTAACAATTTATCACCATAAAACACACAATTAAAACATCTATAGGATGTGACTTTTATGCGTGCAACATTAAACATACCCGATTACCTCATCTTTAAAGTGCAGAGTTTTTCCGGTGAAAAATTCAAAACCAAAGCCATAATTGCAGCAATGCAGGACTATATAGCCGATGCTGTTGTATCACTTTTTGCAACAAAGCAAGTATATGTTGCAGACATAATAATGGCTGAACTACTGCATCTCTCTTTTATATTTTGTATCAATTCTTTGTCGGTCATCACTGAGTTTCTTTCAATACAAATACGCTATCAATAGCCAGTTTGCAAATATTCATCTTTTACAATATCATAAAATTTCAATCAGCGCCCATCCAAAAGGAG
>MWEV01000160.1 GCA_002071245.1 Deltaproteobacteria bacterium ADurb.Bin026 | reverse complement strand
ACTATGTCGTATTTTGCGGACGCCTCCGTGGTCATGCTTGCACCGAATGCCGGCGCATCAAGCTTAAGCACCTTGACAGACAAAGAGGCCCGGTTCGCGGAGTCATCATCGAAAATGAGCATAGCATCGAGCGCTTCCTGCAGCGACGTTTTCCACATATTCATGACCTGGTCTTCTACGCCAGCAACATCGATATCGCCTGTTGCCTCGTCCGGCCTTGCAAGACTAACAGTTAAAGACTTGAGTTCGGCGTCAATCTTCCTAGAAGATTTGCCGACATTAGGAACACTAAAGCTCAGCGGCGGGATGGTTGCGCATGAACAAAGAGACAGAAGACAAAACAAAAGAAAATATTTTTTCAGAAAATGATATTTTGCCATAATAACCTCTCCATTTTTTATATTCCTTTCTTTTTCACAAGAGGATTATATAAGGGGGAACTGCCAGCATTATGTCAGTGTAAAAAAATATTATTTTATTTTTCCATGTAGGCAAGTTCTGCAAGGATGTCTGCTTTGAATGCTTCCTTAAGCTCTTCCGGGGACATCACTTTAACATATGGTATCCACTGGCAGAGCCAGTTCTCTATGCTGATGAGTCCGTTGACAGTGAGCGTCATCTCTATCTCACCGCTTTCAAGCTCGGTGGTTTTCTGACTTTTGTGCCATTCCTTCCTCAAGATGAAGGGTTTGCACTCTGGGGCAAATCTAAGGACTATATTGACTGGCTCGCCGTCAATGAAAGCTCCGAAGGCTGAGGACAGCTCATCTTCAGGGGATATATGCCTCGGAACATAATGCTCGTCGAGGACGGAAAGAGATATTATGCGGTCTAAGGCAAAGGTTCTGGGGGCATTGTCTCTATAATAATATCCTCTTAGATACCAGATGCCTTCTCTAAAGAAGAGGTAATAGGGGTCGACCTTGCTTTCGGAAGGCTTTTTGGCCATGAGCGACTTGTATGTAATCTTTATCTTGCGATAGTTGACTATGGCGCCGTGGATGTCGCTTAAATACCTGTCGGGGTGGGAAGGCATGTATTCTCCTGAGAATACTATATGTTTCATGTCCCCGGATGTACGGGAGGACAGCTTCTTCTCTATACCCGACAAGCATTTTTCCATGCCGGGGCCGAAGTTTGCAAGCAGCTTGCCCGCCATGGCAAGCGCAAGGGTTTCCTCAACTGAAAGGTGGGGCATTTTAAGCGAGTATCCTTCCTCAAAGACATAGCTGTTTTTATTCCTGTCAAACAGGACGGGAAAGCCAGCGGTTAAAAGGGTGCTCATATAGCGGTGAATCGTTCTTTCGCTTACCTCAAGTTCTTCGCTTAAGCTTGAAACTGTTATAACTTCGTTATTGTCGAGCTTGTTTAAGATGATCATCAATGAATCGAATTTGTAGGACATGTTGACACCCCCCTTATTTTATCTTCATAATATTATACATGGATGACAGCATTATGTCAGTTTATAAGATGTTTGATTATTTTTTTTAAATAAAAGTGTGTATTTAATGCCTTGCAGAGATAAATCTGATTTGTTCGATATATTCCTTTACGTTGAATTTTGGCTTGTACTCATTGCAAGCCCAGAGGTATGAGCGTCCTTCAATTATTCAATAACTCCTCCATTATCTGCAGTCCCGTCTCTTCCACTATCTTTTCCCCTTCGTTACCGCATAGCTGATGGCAAAGGGTGGCATGCAGACAAGTCTTGCCACTTCCGTTACTGTTACATTTATGTCATGGACGGCAATATGACATAACAGGCTTCGGGCCTTGTCAATTATCATGAAAATTAGTCCGTTTTTTTCACCAATTTTAGTCCACCCATTGTTTTCATAAACCTTTACCTTTTAATTCTTTTCATGTTTTTCATTGCTCCTTCTTTTTACCCATCATTTCTTTTAACCGATAGCTTTTACCCTGTATGAAGAAGGGATAGCAGTGATGTAATAGTCTGTCCAATATGGCAGCGGCAACCACATCATCGGCAAATATCTCACCCCATTCTTCAAAAGGTTTATTGGAAGTAATTATGATAGATGTTTTTTCATATCTTTTCGATATAAGCTTAAAGAACAGTGCAGCAGATTGTTTTGATAATGCAAGATATCCCAGTTCATCTATAATTAAAAGATCGATACGGGAGATGGTATCCAGAAAGGAGGGTAGTGTGTTTGACGCTTCATGTACTATAAGTTCATTTACCAGGTCTTCTGCCGAATACATGATTACCCTTTTTCTTGCCTGTACCGCCTTCATTCCAAGGGATACCGCAAGATGTGTCTTTCCTACGCCTGGCGGTCCTATAAAGATGATGTTCTTTGCCTGGGCAAGGAAGTTTAATGTTGCCAGTTCTCTTATGAGCTTTTCATCTATTTTCGGCTGATATGTAAAATCATATTCTTCAAGGGTTGTAATAAAGGGGAACCTCGCCTTCTTTATCTTTGTGTTTACCGAGTTGTCCACCCGTACAATAATCTGCTGCTGAAGAACTTTATAAAGGTATTCCTGATATGATATTTTTGCCTTTGCCGCTTCTTCCGCTTCTGTCTGATAATATGTTGCCACTACCGGAAGAGAGAGAATCTTACAGTAATCCTTAATGCTCTGATCGAGGGTATTCATATCCGGTATTCCTCCATACTGCGCTTTACGTTTGCTTTGTAGAACAGGCCTATTTCATGTAAAGGGCGGGAGGGCGACAGTACAGGAATATTCATCTGTGCCCTGTGTGCGATATATCCTTTAACAAAGGCAAATGTAAAACATCGGTATTGAAGACATTCTTCCATGCAGGATTGGCAGTCAATATCGGAGTAATCATCAAAGAGGCGGCTGATCATAAAGATGTTGTAGTTCGCATTTACTGCCCTCTGGGACTTGGCAGCCTCAAGGAACTTATCGATATTTTCATAGGAGGCAAAACGCTCCTTCATCTTTTCCGCACTTATAAAGAAGGATTCCCTGTCGCTTTTTTGTATATGTCCCCTGTAGTGTTCCTTGTTGATTATTACCCGCCCCTTATCCGGTGATAGGGTATGGGCGGCAATTATCTTGCCTGCATTTGATTGAACGGTTACATATAACCCTTTTGATATTCTTACCCACACATCCTGGCCTGCATATAAATAAGGTACTGAATAACGGTTGCCTCCGAAGGCAATAAGACAGTCTTTGGTTGCCTTCCTCAATTCTCCTCTATGCCCTGCATATCTGTTTTCAGGCATTTCAAGAAAATGGGGCTTTTCTTCGGCAAGCAATTCTGAAGGCTTCTTATGTGTAATGCTGTGAACCTTATCGTTAATTTCTTTTTCAAATACTTTCAGTTTTTGATACAGATCTTCAAAAGAATCAAAGGAGTTGTTGGTAATAAAATGGTCTTCTATATATTGGAATGGGCGCTCTACTTTCCCTTTGCTCCAGGGGTGACCAGGCAAAGAACGTGTGGGATGAATGCCGTAGAACCCGCAGAACTGTAAAAATTGTTCATTCCACTTGAAGTTGACAACGGAAGGATCTGTTACAAAAATGCGTGCGTTGTCAACCTGAATGCGTTGGGTTAATCCTCCCATTATCAAAAAGGCGTTTTCTAAAACCTCAAAGACATCTCCCATTTTAACGGTAAGTGTTACATCAAGAACCTTATACCTGCAAAAACCCAGTTCGGTAAGATGGATATAAACTTTTACCTTTTTGCCGCCTATGGTCATTATATATTCAGCCCAGTCATAAAACATCTGTTCCCCCGGAAGGGTAGAATAGGGTTCATAGGATTTTTGATAACCCATATCTCTTTGTGGTTTGAGATGTTTTGCAATATAACGATATATGCTTATAGGGGAACCGGTAAAACCCTTTGACTTAAGGTTTTCGATAATAACGCTTACCTTCTGTTTTCTCACAAGATAAGATTCCTTTATATATTCTACAAAAGGATCGATGAGAACAGAAACA
>MWEV01000159.1 GCA_002071245.1 Deltaproteobacteria bacterium ADurb.Bin026 | reverse complement strand
CTCAGGATAGATCACAATAAACTGGGTATTTTATCAAAACATTTCACGGAGGGCATAGATTACGAGGTGATTGATGAGATACTATCTTGATTTTGAGAAAAAACTCGAGCCCTTGGAAAGAAGGATGCTCGAGATTGAAAGATTTTATGGATTTAACGACCCCCGCTTTTCAAAAGAAATTGCTGGTCTAACCAAAAAGATATCCAAACTTGAGAAGGAGATATACGGTGAGCTTACCAACTGGCAAAGACTTCAGGTATCAAGGCATCTCGACAGGCCGCACACCCTTGATTATGTCAACAATCTTTTTACTGATTTTACAGAATTTCATGGGGATAGAAAGTTTAAGGATGATCCAGCAATCATAGCAGGTTTTGCAGCCTTTGAAGGCATTGGTATAGCTGTTCTTGGTCATCAGAAAGGACAAAATGTAAGAGAAATGGCCTTCAGAAACTTTGGCATGGCACATCCTGATGGCTATAGAAAGGCTATGAGAATAATGGAGATGGCGAACAGGTGGAATAAACCAATCATTACATTCATCGATACGCCTGGTGCCTTCCCTGGTATTGGAGCAGAAGAGCGCGGTCAAGCAGAAGCTATTGCATCAAGCATTGAGTTCATGTTCTCTCTTTCTGTACCAATAATCTCCATTGTAATCGGAGAAGGCGGAAGTGGTGGAGCTCTCGCAATAGGCGTTGGAAACAGAATACTTATGATGGAAAACGCCACCTATTCTGTGATATCGCCCGAAGGCTGTGCAGCTATCCTGTGGAGAGATGGCTCAAAAGGACCGCTTGCCGCCGATGCACTCAAGCCTACATCGTACGAATTGCATAAACTCAAAGTCGTAGATGCAGTCATCAAAGAACCTTTTGGAGGGGCTCACAGAAACTGGAAACAGACATTTTTGAACTTAAAAGAACCTTTTTCAAAATACCTTAAAGAACTTATGAATTTTTCAAGCGATGTGTTGATAAACCAAAGGTATCAAAAATTCAGAAATATGGGTGTATTCGAAAGCAAGAATTGAGGTTTTCTCAAGCCTCAGATGCCTTCTGAAAATGCTCTTTTACCTGGTACATAAATGCTTCGAGTCTTGTAGTTATGTTGGTTGTTCCTTGGCCATCATATGCAACATTTATAATAGGCGTATCATATTTTTTCTGAACCAATTTCATCAATGCGCCTGATATTGTCCCTGGCATACAAGTAAAAGGCATTGCGTTAACGACCCCCGAAACGCCTTTATCAAGAAAGTCAATGGATTTTCCGACACTAAGAATAGCTTCTCCTTCAAAACTGACATGGATATAAGGGCTTGCCTTTTTAATAATACTTTTGATTACCGGCTCTGCACCATATCTGAGATGGTTTTTAAATATTTCTTCTATCCTGTGCTCATCTTTTTTCTGAATATACTCAGTAAGAAAAAAATGCAGCATATTCTTCATGTTATCTAATCTAATATTTTTCATTCTATGTATGTAATTAACGTAAGAGATCCATTCTGCAAATGGTGCAAGCCATACCTGACCGCCAAAAGATTCTATCTTCCTTATCAGTTCGTCATTGCTAAACCTGTTTGACCTAATATAAATCTCACCAACAACACCAACGATTGGTCTTTTTTCATCCTTTTTCTTTATAGCGAGAAACTTATCGATTATACCATTCAAAACATCAAACAGATCTTCACCGTCTTTTTCAATGGAACGAGATATTCGTTCAAGCGCATCACGATAAACTTCGTCCGTTTCTCCAGTCTTTATTTCAAAAGGTCTTGTTTCGTGAAGCATCTTAATGATGAGGTCTGTAGCTACAACAGAACGCCACGCCAACCTTGAAAATTTACTTCCGAGTATATTGAGTTCATTATAAAATCGGTGATCCTGATTCGGTGCGTATATCGGGACATTATCAAAACCCATTTCGTCAAGCACCAATCTGTGGAACCTATGATACTGACCAAACCTGCATGGACCGCTACCGGATGGCATAAAAAAGGCGCTTTTTTCGGGGTCAAAATCTTCTTTTTTTATTGTTTTGAGCATATCACCGGTTGTGAGAATACATGGATAACACTCTTTCCCTGTTGTAAATTTCCTGCCCCAATATACAGTTGTATCGTCCGATTCATCCATGACTTCAGCCTCAACACCACATGCCCTGAATGCGCTTGAAAGTGTAAATGCGTGGTCGCACATCGGGGGTATGTATATCTTTCTGCCTTTGCCGTGTGTGCTATACTTTGCTGACTTTCGTTTTAAGGTTTTTGTTCGGTTTCTTGCATTTTTAATGCTATCGAGAAAAGCCTCCAATCTTGTAACAACACCTGCATCAGCGCTATGTTCATCAATTTCAAGCTGTAGAAAAGGTTTGCCTTTTAATATGTCTTTAAAAAAATGTGTAATAAAAGAATCAGGCCCACAACCAAAGTTTGTGATATATATACCATAGAAATTATCATGATTTTTTGTAAGCTTAGCAGCCTTTAAAATCTTCTGCCCATAACCCCAGTACATATCTTTTAAATCTTCATCCGCTTCCATTTCTTCCATCATAGGAAGCATGTCCAGCGGTATAGGTTTTACACCGAGATCTATCAATTTTTTGTGTATATTGAGGTTTGCTCCAGGATCAGCGCTGTTATATGGCCTACCGATAACAACCATCAACTTGTCTTCTCTGTCAAGATTAGAGATGTAT
>MWEV01000158.1 GCA_002071245.1 Deltaproteobacteria bacterium ADurb.Bin026 | reverse complement strand
GTGCTACCGTATTTTTCTATTGCATTTTTGAGAACCTTATACTCCATTAGATTTACAATTTCATTGTATGATTTGTTTTCACTGTTTATGAGTAAATGTTCCGAATCAACAGCGCCTCTCACCTGGAAAGGCAAATCTTCTATCTCTATCAGATCTTTATTGCTTAACAAAAATGCCTGCTCTACAATTCCTGACAATTCCCTAACGTTTCCTGGAAATTTATACGGGATAAGAAACTGCATCGCCTGAGAACTAAAATTTTTTTTCATGCGGTATCTCTCATTGAGGCGCTCAGTAAAATATTGTATCAGGGGTATAATATCTTCTGTACGCTCCCTCAAGGGTGGGATTATAAAAGAAACCGTGTTAAGGCGGAAATATAAATCTTGCCTGAACTTTTTGTGTTCAATCAAATCAGCCATGTTTTGGTTTGTCGCAGATATAATCCTTATGTTTAGCTTAACTGTTTTTGTTGAACCAAGCCTTGTCATCTCCTTTTCTTCGATAACGCGCAAGAGTTTCGCCTGTAGTCTAAGGCTCATATCGCCGATTTCATCGAGAAACACTGTGCCCTTATCTGCGACCTCAAGAAGCCCCTTCTTTCCTTTTGAACTCGCACCGGAAAAAGCGCCTGGTTCATAACCAAAAAGCTCGCTCTCAAACAAATCTTCCGGTATACCTGCACAGTTAATTACCACAAAAGGTTGCTCCTTCCTGTTACTTGACTCATGGATCAGTTTTGCCATAAGCCCCTTGCCAACACCAGATTCACCCATAATGAGTATATTTGAGTCAAACTGGGCAGCTTTAATCGCCAACTCCAAAATCCCGAGAATCTTTTTATTCTTAGTTGCAAACTTCGTCTTCTGTTGCTGTAATATTTTAATCTTATCAAGCTCTGCCAGATAACGGTTTGCTTCAAGCGTCCTTTCGTGTAACTTATCTTTTAACTCGATCAATTCAGTAATATCTCTAACATTCGTCACTACAAGCGCAATCGAGTCATCATCTTCATTAAAAACCGGGCTCCCCGTTACAAGCACCTTTTTTCCGTTCCTGAATTCCTGCATAATTGTAACTGTCTTTTTTTTATCTATAACCTCCACACTCACTGAACGGTCAATGATGCCTAATGCAACAAGGTCTCTCATATTTTTCCCCAATACCTCGGAACGTTTAATGCCTGCTATCCTTTCATAAGCCTGGTTTACCATTAGTGTGTTGGCATTGCCATCCGTGATATACAGACCATCATAAGTGTTCTCAATGATCGCTTCGAGGTCTTTTGCAAACTTCTTAATGTGTTGTCTTAGTCTTTCCACTTCTCATACCCTCAATCTTGCTATATAAATTTGCACAAACATGAATTTCTATCAACATAAAACCATTGTTCTACCCTATTCTGATTCTCGGGTCTGCAATCGCATAGAAAATATCCGCAAGCAGGTTGCCGAGTAGCGTAAGGAATGCACCCATCACAAGAATACCCATAATTGTGGGATAATCTCTTGCCATAACACTCATATAAAATAGTTGCCCCATACCCGGAATAGCAAAGATAGTCTCAAAGATTACGCTCCCGCCTATCAAGCCAGGCACTGAAAAACCGAGTATTGTGATAACAGGTAGCAAGGCATTTCTAAGGGCATGTTTCTTCAAAACCATGCCTTCAGGTAAACCCTTTGCATATGCGGTTGTTATATACTCCTGACGCAACACCTCAAGCAGTCCGTTCTTCATATATCTCGAAATGCCTGCCAGGCCTCCGAATGCTGATACGCAAATCGGCAGTATCAGATGCTTTAGCATATCGAGCATCTTGGACGGCATTGAAAGCTCTTCATAATTAAAAGACTTAAGCCCTGATATGGGCAGAAGTTCAAGATATACCCCGAAAAACATCATCAAAAGCAAGGCAAGCCAGAAATAGGGCATCGCGTACCCTGCAAACACAAAGGTGGTAAATGCTTTGTCCAAAATGCTGTCCTTATAGCGGGCGCAATATACGCCTATGGGTATACCGATGAAAAAGATGAGCACCATAGAGGTTAGGTTAACCAAAACCGTGATGGGTAAACGTTCCATTATCTTGTCAATGACAGATCTGCGATCAGGCGTAAAAGATGTTCCAAAGTCAAGCTTAACAAATCGCTTAAGCCACATATAGTATTGCACATGAAGAGGTTTGTCGAGACCGTAAAGGCTCCTAATCTGCTCTCTCATCTGTTTGGTAACTTTTGGGTTCATATCAGCACCAACAATATCAGGCTCACCAGGTGCAAGATGTATCACTGCAAATGATATAAGCGTTATGCCAAACAGCATGGGAATCATAAATATGAGACGCTTAAGGAGATATCGAAACACCTGTCTTATACCTCCTCTGTTCTTCGGGCACATACCATTTATAGACATTATAACCTATGCCTGCTGGTGCAGGTTCTATATTTTTAAAACGCTTGTGAATTGCAAGATTTGCATAAGGAATAAACAAAAAGGTATAGGGCTGTTCCTCGGCAAGAATCTCCTGTATACGGTCATAGTATCGTTTACGCTCATTTTTATCGAATGTGTGACGTGCCTTTACCAAAAGCTCATCAACCTCTTTATTTTCAAATGACATGAAATTCAATTCCTTCGGCCCCTGTTTAGAGGAATGCCACACATCGTAAATATCAGGGTCAGACCTGGAGATTGTCCAGCCCAGTATAACGACTTCAAAGTTTCTCTTGTCGATGAATTCGTTAATAAAGCTTGCCCATTCTACAACCCTGATCTTCACGTTGATACCTATATCCTTAAGTCTCTGCTGAATAAGCTCTGCGCAACGAATCCTGACATCGTTGCCCTGATTTACGAGTATTGTGAATTCGAATGGCTTACCTTCTTTTTGCAACGTATTATCCTGACCCTTTTCAAAACCTGCCTCTCTTAAGAGTCCAAGCGCCTTTTCAATGTTGTGATCGTATCTTTTAACATCTTTGTTATATACCCACATGTCTGGTTTGTAAGGACCAGTTGCTTCAACCCCCTGGCCAAATAGGATGCCGTCAATGATCTCCTTCTTGTCTATTGCGTAACTTATCGCCTGTCGAACCCTTTTGTCCTTAAAAAACTGATGCCTTAGATTGTATCCAAAATATACATAACTGAATGACAGGTATTGAAACCTATTAAACTCCCTTTTAAACGCGGGGTAATCTGTCTGTTTTGTAAATTGCAATGGCGTCAGGGACATGCTGTCAATTGAATTATTTTTCAATTCAAGAAACATGGTTGCACTGTCTGGGATAATCTTGATTACATGACGTGCTATATATGGCCTGCCTTCAAAGTACTCATCGTTTGCAACCAGAACAACCCTGTCACCGGGGATCCACTCTTTGAATACATAAGGACCTGTACCGATTGGCTTCCTGATGAGGGGGGATTTTGTAATATCCTTTCCCTCCAGAAGATGTCTTGGCAATATCGATGTCCCCCAGCTTATAAGACTTGGCGCAAAAGGCTTATCGTATTTTACCTGGAACGTATAATCGTTTAACACCCTCGCCTCCTTCACCTGCTTAAAATCGCCTGAATACGGTGTTGGTGTTTTTGGATCAACTATTACTTTATATGTATACATAACGTCGTGAGCTGAAAAAGGTTTGCCGTCGTGCCATTTTACACCCTTTTTTAAATGGAATGTAAAGGTCAGTTTATCCTTTGATATATCCCATGATTCAGCAAGGTCCCCAACGATATTGAGGTTCTTATCAAGCTTGACAAGGCCGTTGTAAATATACCCTGCTATTTCATGAGACGCAGAATCTGATGCAAGTATAGGAATCAGGCTGGATGCCTCACCGATTGATGCCGTAACCATCGTATCTCCATATGACGGCTTTCCCGGGTCATCATAATGAGATGCGTCTTTTTTAGCAGAACACGAGGTTAAAAACAGCACAATCAAAAAAAAGATGATTAATTTTTTACACGGCATGTCAATCTGTTATTCTAACAGAGACACAGACCAAAGTAAACCCGATGTTTTTATTCATTTTGTA
>MWEV01000157.1 GCA_002071245.1 Deltaproteobacteria bacterium ADurb.Bin026 | reverse complement strand
ATATCATCTGCCAACCTGTGTACCATTCTTCTCCATTCTCCGGTACGCGACCTGTATCTTTTTGCAAGCATCAATGAGCCGTCAAACGTATCGTATAGGAATGATTCCAGGGTTAATTCCTCATTATTCACGACAAGTTTTGCTTTACATACCAATTCAATACCTATCGAGCGCCAGTTGTTAAATCTTATCTCCTGTTTTTCGATGCCTTCGTCTGTCAGTTCCTTATCGATCAAAGTAGGTGGTGCTACGATGAAAAATCCAGAAAAATCTAAATCCCTTTGCAATAAGTCTGTCATGTCTGTTTTTAGTTTATCCTGTTTTTCTGCCTTGAAAGGCGGAATGCCTATAGTGATCTTTTTGTATGATTTACCGAAAACATCGAGGTAAACCATTGCGTTTGTAGTAGAAGTTGTGAACAATATACAAATACCAAAAATCATCCCTACTATTAAACTAAGTCTTTTCATTTTTTCTCCATGAGTCAACGATATCGATTAATGCCTTTGCGTGTGGCGATATTGATTTATCCTTCTTTGTTATGATGAAAAATGTTCTTTTTAGTTCGCTAAACCCTTCAATCTTCAGCGTTTTCATAGAACCTCTATTGATCTCATTTTCGACAGCCATTTTTGATATATATGCTATTCCAAGCCCGTACCTCACAGCTTCTTTTATTGCTTCTGTATCTGTTAGTTCTGCAACGACATTTAGATTTTTCTTCATGTCAATGTGCAGACGTTTTAATGCTGAATCGAAACAATTACGGGTTCCGGAGCCAGCCTCCCTTATGATAATGGGGTAATTCTTAATATCTTTCAGGCTTATCGAATCCGGAAAGTCTTTTGGTGCAACGATAATGATTGTATCATCGAAAAACCTTTTGAAATTAAGTTTTTTATTTTCAGACCTGGTGCCCACAAAACCTATATCAATCTCCCCTTGTTCTGTGCTCCGTATAATTTCCTTTGAATCGGAAATCATGAGTTTAATATTTATTCCTTCATATTTCTGCCTGAACTCATTCAAGACCTGCGGTATAATATATATGCCTGGTATGCTGCTTGCTCCTACAAGGATATTGCCAATCTTTAATCCTTTGAATGCATCGATTGCCTCGGTCATATCCTTTTTTAGAGATAATAGATCCTTTGCATAATCAAGGAGGAGTTCGCCTGCCCTTGTGAGACTTACATTTCTTTTTGTTCTGTCAATTAGTTTTATGCTAAAGTAGCTTTCTAAATCGATTATCTGTTTACTTACAGTTGGTTGCGTGAGAAAAAGTTCCTCTGAAGCCCTTGAGAAACTCTTAAGCTCAGTTATTTTCACAAATGTTTCGAGATGTCTAAAATCCATAGATTAAAAAGTTATGATATCTGTGCCTTGATTGCAACTAAAATAATACGGTATTTTATATAATAGGTTGAATGTATACAAATTTTTGTATCGCAAGCTTTAAAAATTAATTGACAACAGCGGCCATGTAAGCTACGCTAAAACGTTTTGAAATTTTGGGGTGGAATCAGTTGAAGGCTTACATAACTATAGATCAGGAACGCTGTAAGAGTTGTGGTCTCTGCATAGAATTCTGTCCGAAGGATGCAATTGTCATATCTGACAAGTTGAATCTAAAGGGCTATTTTGTTGCAGAGTTTAAGGAAAAACCACAAGCAGAATGCACAGGTTGCGCTACATGTGCAATTGTGTGTCCTGATGTGGCAATCGAGGTGTATAAAAGTTGAAAAGATTGATGAGTGGCAATGCTGCATTGGGTGAGGCGGCAGTGCTTGCTGGATGTACCTGCTATTTTGGTTATCCGATTACACCACAAAACGAATTGACGGAATATATGGCAAAGAGAATGCCTGAGGCCGGTGGGATTTTTATCCAGTCAGAAAGTGAAATAGCCGCAATAAACATGGTACTTGGTGCGAGCGTTGCAGGGGCGAGGGCAATGACGTCTTCGAGTAGCCCAGGAATGAGTCTCAAACAAGAAGGCATATCTTATCTTGCTGCTGATGAATTGCCTGCTGTTATCGTGGATATGGTCAGAGGCGGGCCAGGGATGGGGAACATCTCTCCTGCACAATCGGATTATATGCAGGCTACAAGAGGTGGTGGACACGGTGATTACAAAACTATTGTACTTGCACCTGGTTCTGTTCAGGAACTTACAGAGATAGTGCCACTTGCCTTTGATCTTGCCGACCAATACAGAAATCCTGTTATTATTCTTGGGGACGGTATGCTCGGGCAGATGATGGAACCTGTCAGTTTCGATGATATAAAGCCGCCTAAGGTCTACCAGAAGGATTATGTTTTGACGGGGGCGCTGGGTAGACCATCGAGGATGGTTCGTTCATTGCTTTTTGATACTAAGGAAGAGGAGGAACATAACTGGAAGCTCTTCAGAAAGTACCAACGCATAGAACAGAATGAGGTGCGTTATGAATCGTACATGCTGGATGATGCAGAGATGGTGGCGATAGCCTATGGCATTGGTGCAAGGATAGTAAAAGGGGCTATAAAGAGGTTGCGGCAGGATAACCTTAAGATCGGCATGATACGTCCAATTACGCTGTGGCCTTTTCCATCCAAGGTAATAAAAGAAATAGCAAATAAGGTCACTGATTTTTTTGTGTTTGAGATGAGTGCAGGGCAGATGATAGAGGATGTAAGGCTTTCTCTGGAAGGTAGGGGGCGTATACATTTTTACGGAAGACCCGGCGGGGTGATCCCAACGCCCATAGAGTTGTACAGGATTATATCAAGACACTATTATCA
>MWEV01000156.1 GCA_002071245.1 Deltaproteobacteria bacterium ADurb.Bin026 | reverse complement strand
CTTCTGCCAACCTATCCCTCCGCCTTCTTTGTCTGTTCTTCTTCTGTGTATCGCCAAATTTCTACAACAGAAATAAACAAGGCAAGTACAAGAGGACCCATAATGAACCCTATCATGCCGAACAGCTTGGTCCCACCGAGAATGCTGAAAAAGATCGCAAGTATGGGCATTTTCATTTTTCCCTTTATGATAATGGGTCTCAATATGTTGTCTATCATGCTGATGACAAATACACCGACTAAAATCAAGATGAACGCCTTCATATAGAAACCGTTGAAAAAGAGGTAGGCAGCAGCAGGTCCCCACACTATGAATGTACCAAGCATTGGCACAAAGGAGGTGATGAACATGAAAATCCCCCACAGCACAGGGGAATGAATTCCAAGAAAATAAAAGGCTATCCCACCGACTGTGCCTTGAAATATTGCAACCGTAACCCCGCCATAGATTGTGGATATGATGATGTCTTTTACCTGTTTAATCAGCCGTTCTTTCTCGTTCTTACTAAACGGCATATAGTCGCCCAGTTTGTTGATGAATTTTGTGCCGTCTTCAAGCAGGAAGAATATAGAGAGAAACATGAATAAAAAATTGAAAATAACTGATGCAACGTTTTCCAGCCCAGTCTTGACAATCCCAGCGGATTCTTTGCCTACGTGAGAGATAGCCTTTAAAACTATATCCTGGAGTTCTTTTATAGTTATATTGAACATCGATGATATGCATCCGAGCATCCTGCGGATGGTCGGATGCATCATCAACTTTTCAATCGTATCTAAATGTCCCGCTTTTGCGTATTCTATGAGTGCATCAGCCTCCTGTTTCAGAAGGTAAGAAAGGTATGAAAATGGTCCGAATATGACAAGAACGATTATTAAAAGAGTTAAAAACGATGCAAGAGACGGCAGCTTTATGTATTTGAGAAGAAACGCATAAACCGGGTAAAATATAATGGAAAGTACAATAGCCCATGAAATAGAGGATAAAAAGGGATTCAGTATCTGATAGGTCAAATACCCCAGGATCAGGACAAGAAAAAAAAGCACAACCGAATAAAATCTGTTCTTGGTTATACTGAAACCCCCTTTTTATCCTTATATGAGCTGTTTTATGCCTTTTCTTTTTCAAACGCCTCTTTGCCGGCATCAATTGCTGCAGAGATTACGCCTTTTTCCTTTTCAATGAGTTCTTTGCCCTTTTCAACTATCGTTGATGCCTTGTCTTTTATGTCTTCTATATAAACATCTGCCTTTTGTTTTGCCTCGTCGGCAAGTCTTTTTATCTGTTCCCTTGTTTCTTGCCCTGACTTTGGCGCAGTCAGCAATGCAATGCCTGCGCCGACAAGGCCACCTAAAAAGAATGCAAGAAGCACTGAACCTGTGCTGAAACCCCTTTCTTCCTGACCCATGATTACCTCCTCTTTATTAAATATCATCTTTTTGTAAAAAAACCTTTTGCCAATACAGATGAGGCAGCCTTAATGCCTGCCTTCCAACCTGACACGTTGAGGGTACATGCTTTTGATACATCTTTTATAGACCTGCTTACCTGTTGTACGTTCTGCCCCACCTCTTTAATGGAGCCCGACAGGGTCTTCACATCATCCATTAAGATACCGATATTGTCTGTAATATGCCGCACACTCTTTAGTGTTCTATCGAGTTCTTCAAGGGTTGGCTGCAATGATGCGTCTGTTTTCATAATAAAGTCTTTCAATGACCTCATCGTATCCTTCAATTCGAAAAGGATGTATAACAGGGCACATGTCAGGACAAGAGCCGATATGGCGATAATACCAAGAAACACATTGTACATAATGCCTCCCCTTCTTGATTTATCCTCATCGCATGGTCTACCATAATGTTTATTATAGCATTATAAAACGATGTTGTGGAGTATAATTTCATTATACACCAGATGTCAATCGCATGAAGTGGGTAATGGTTGAAGGTTATGTCCTTTTTTTCAGGATCAGAGAGCCCAATGCACCTGCGAACGACACAATTGCAGACAGCAAAAACGCATTTGTGAATGTGCCTGTTGCATCCTTTATGTATCCACCTATTGCAGGTCCGAGTGCCTGACCGATTCCGAAAAACAGTGTGATAAAACCGAGTCCTGCCGGTGCGAGTCTGCCTCCTACGGCGTCACCTGATGCCGCTGCCATGATTGTAGGAATCGAAAAGGCGGCTATGCCAAATACCACAGCAGAAAGATAAAAACCTGTGGTATCTTTCCAAAATGCAAAAATAACGTATGAAAGTGCAAGCGTCAGATAAGCAATCATGGAGCCGTAACGCCTACCGAGCACATCAGAAATCCATCCGTAAATGACACCACAGAAGATGCTAAAGACGCCGAGCACGGCAAATATCCTTCCTGCAGATACAGATGGTACACCCATCTCTTTCGTGAGGTATGCGACAAAGAATGTCAGGTAGATGATATACGAAAATCCATACATGAAATATACGAAACCAAGTTTCCATATCTCTGGCTCTACCACGACATCCTTGAATGCGGAAAACAGTGTGACCTTTGGCCAGCCTTTTTGTTCTTCTTCTCCACCGTACATCGACAACCCCTTTTCTTTAGGATTGTTCCTCAGAAACGCATAGCAGACAAACGCAAGAATAAAAACTGCAATACCGAGCAAAAACCATGCATACCTCCAACCCTCCTTGCCGAATGCCGTTATGACAGGCGGAAGGACAATGCCTGAGAAGAAAAGGCCGGTTCCTATACCGCCGGATACTATGCCAGTTGCGAGCCCTCTTTTTTTCATGACAAACCAGGCGGCAGGCATGGCCATGATGGGGACATAACTGCCTCCGTTGCCTGCACCTGCGATGAGCCTCATGAAAAATGCAAATATGAAAGAATCCGAGAAGCCTGTGAGAAAAAGGCTTACCCCTATCACAAGCAGGGATATAAAGACAACCCTCCTGATCCCGAATCGGGCTGCAAGAAACCCGCCTACAATGGCGAGGAAGAGATAACCTATGAAATTGCCTGTTGCAATGGAACCCAACTGTGTGTAGCTCAGGGCAAGGCCGTCCTTCATGGATGGCAGAATAACGGAATAAGACATTCTGCCGAAGCCATGTGCGAGTATTGTGACAAGTGTGCCTGTAAATGCAATAACCCATGCGTAATGAAGTCTTTTCATATGCCCTCCCTTTTTTTCCAATTTTTAAACTTTATCATCAGATTGTCAATGCTTTTTTGTAAATTGTGCTTGACAAAATATTTTCCTTTGCCTAAAAATTGTTTACAAGGGGATTATGGGAGAAGCGAGGATGAAATGTCCATTTAAAGATTCACTTCAACTTCTCTAAAAATGGTCGGGTTTTGTAGGAAAAATATGCGCAATCAGCGTAATGTTAGGGGGTTTTTATGCCCGTGGCTATTGAAGGTATTTTTGAGAAGTATCAGCGAAGACCGGATCAACTCATACCTATTCTTCAGGATGTACAGAAGGAATTTGGATATATTGCCCCTGAATCCGTAAGACATATATCCAGATACCTCCGTATATCTGAGAACCAGATCTTTGGCGTTTCCTCGTTTTATGCACAATTTCGCTTTACAACCCCAGGACGTCATTCAATCAAGGTATGCCTTGGAACTGCCTGTCATGTGAGAGGAGGGGCTACTTTGCTTGAAATGCTGGAGCGTGAATTGGGCATAAGATGTGGGGAAACAACCCCGGACAAACGTTTTGATTTGGAACGTGTCGCCTGTCTCGGATGTTGTGCATTATCTCCTGTTGTACAGATTGATGCGGATATCTATAGCAGAATGACCGTAAACAAATTATCGGAGCTATTAAAACAATATGAATAAATTAAAAAAGAAAATATCAGAGGCAAAAAGGAAATGGGAAAAGATAGAGGACAATAAAGAGCCCATCATATATGTCGGAGCTGCATCCTGCGGAAGGGCAGCCGGGGCGCTTGAACTGATAACCGAAACCGATAGGTTCATTCAGGAGAATAATGTATCGGCGAGGCTGATTCAGGTCGGGTGTATAGGCCCATGTTATCTTGAGCCCCTTGTTGATATTAAGATGCCCGGGCAGCCGAGAATAAGTTATTCAAACGTGAATATCGGTCTGCTTTCAAAAATACTGAAATCTCACCTCATTGAGGGTACACCGTTTTCTAAGGCTGCAATAGGCAATTTCAGCAACGACACCTTCATGGATATACCGCCATTTTTTGAACTCCCCATGCTGAAGCCGCAGATGAGGATAGTACTCAGAAATTGTGGTCTTATAGACCCGGAGGATATTGACCACTACCTTGCGAAGGATGGTTATCAGGGGCTGATGAATGCGCTTCAGACATCACCGGAGGACGTTATCGGTGTTGTGCGTCAATCGGGAATACGTGGAAGAGGGGGCGCAGGGTTTCCGACCTTCAAAAAATGGACTGTGTGCAGAAATACACCAGGAGAACAGAAATACCTGATATGCAATGCCGATGAAGGGGATCCTGGTGCATTCATGAACAGGTCTCTCATTGAGTCCGATGCACATGCGGTGCTCGAAGGCATGATGATTGCCGGATATGCTATTGGGGCAAGCAAGGGCATTATTTATATCAGGGCGGAATACCCGCTTGCAATAGAGAGGCTGAAAAAGGCAATAAACCAGATGAAGGAATACGGACTTCTCGGAAAGAATATTCTTGGCTCGAGATTCAGCTTTGATGTCTCAATAAAGGAGGGAGCCGGTGCGTTTGTGTGTGGCGAAGAAACAGCGCTGATTGCATCTATAGAGGGGAAAAGAGGTGCGCCACGTTCCAGACCACCGTTTCCAGCAATATCTGGTTTGTTTGGCTGTCCCACAATCATAAATAATGTTGAAACGCTCGGAACGCTTCCCAACATCCTTAGGAATGGCGCAGACTGGTACAACAGAATCGGAAAGGAGGGAAACAGGGGTACAAAAACATTCTCTCTGGTTGGAAAAATACGTCGAACCGGTTTGATAGAGGTACAGCTTGGAACAACGCTCAGGGAGATTATATTCGACATTGGCGGTGGCGTTCAAAAGCCTTTCAAGGCGATTCAAACAGGTGGCCCTTCAGGGGGGTGTCTCTCCGAAGAGTTTCTTGACCTTGCCGTTGACTATGAGTCCCTTGCATCTGCGGGCTCGATCATGGGCTCAGGGGGTCTTATTATCATGGATGAGGATACATGCGTCGTGGATGTGGCAAAATATTTTCTCGATTTTACCCAGAAGGAGTC
>MWEV01000155.1 GCA_002071245.1 Deltaproteobacteria bacterium ADurb.Bin026 | reverse complement strand
GCGTGACCTTATCGAAGAAAAAAAAACGCGCACGCGCAGTGTTGTTGAAACGGCATATGAAATGATCCAGCATTATTATAATGAGTCAAAAAACGGAAAGATAACAGAGCAGGAGGCTCAACAAAGAGCCAAAGAATTGGTAAAGGCCCTTCGTTACGAGGGTACTGAATATTTCTGGATAAACGATATGAACAGGTTTATGGTTGCACACCCATATTTCGAATTAGAGGGAAAAGACCAGACAGGATTGACAGACGTAAATGGAAAAAGGATCGTTGTAGCTTTTGTTGAATTGATCAAGAATCAAAAATCAGGTTTTGTGGATTATGTGTGGAAGAAGCCAGGCTCTGAAAAGGCTACCCCTAAACTTGCATATGTGAAGTCTTTTGAGCCTTGGGGTTGGATTGTGGGGTCAGGCATATATATAGATGATGTCCAGAAAAATTTTATCGATAAGGCCTTTAAACTCGGCATTCTTTTATTTATTATTACCTTTGTGATCGTTTTTATATCATGGATTATTTCAAGGAGCATAACCCAACCGCTTTCAATAGTTAAAAAGCGACTTCAGAATATGGCAAGCGGTGATCTTCGCATTGGAGAAGATGAGATGCACAATGTTTTTAAGCAAACTTCATCTGAAACAGGACAACTACTTGGCACCCTTAACAATATGAGAAAAAGTCTTGATTCGCTTATCGGTCAAGTGCAACTTTCAGGGATTCAGGTCACCTCATCCGCTACTGAGATCGCTGCGTCTGCAAGACAACTTGAGGCGACAGTAACCGAGCAGGCGGCATCTATACGTGAGGTAAATGCAACCAACATTGAGATAACGTCTACATCCGAAAATCTTATGCAGACTATGGGTGAGGTGAGCAAAACCGTTTTTGACACCGCCTCTATGGCGGAGACAGGACGAGAAAAACTGAATCGCATGCAATCGTCGATGCGTGAATTCATTGATGCCACAAGCTATATTTCATCAAAGCTCGGCGTTATAAACGAAAAGGCAAATAAGATTTCCGGCATTGTTACAACTATTAACAAGATTTCTGACCAGACGAATCTTTTATCTCTTAATGCTGCTATTGAGGCTGAAAAAGCAGGAGAATACGGGAAGGGATTTTCAGTGGTTGCGAGGGAAATAACGCGTCTTTCAGACCAAACCGCGATAGCGACAAAGGATATAGAATATATGGTAAAAGAGATGCAGTCTTCGGTGTCTTCCGGTGTTATGGAAATGGATAAGTTTGCAGAAGGGGTTAGACGGGGCGTTGTGTCTATTGAAACAATTGGTGAGCAACTTGGTCAGGTTATAGATCAGGTAAAGACTTTAAGTCCTCGTTTCGAGGTTGTTAATAAAGGGATGTACATGCAGGTGGAGAGTGCGAGACAGATAAGTGAAGCTATGGAACAACTGTTGACTGCAGCGGATCAAACGAGGGATTCTTTGTCGGAATATAAACGTGTAACAGAGCAGCTTAATGCGGCTGTGCAGGTCTTGCAGAGTGAAGTCTCCCGCTTTAAATTGAATCGTGTGTAAGCATGAAACGATATTTCAACAGATTTAAAATTTTACACAAGATTATCATCAGTGTCTTTGTTTTTGCATTGCCTGTCTGCATTTTGCTTTTCTATATGATTTCAGGTTTTAACAATAACATAGAATTTGCCCGTAAAGAGGTTTGGGGAAGCAAGCTTTTAAGCCCACTGACAACGCTTTCAGAACTTGTGTCTCAACATCAACTTTTGGTAAGACTTTTTTTGCAGGGTAATGCAAACGTTCAAGACAGGATCGATCATACAGCAAAAAAGATAGACGAAGCTTTCGATACGCTTTTTAAGGAGGGGAAAAGGTACGAAAGGGCACTTAGGTTTGATGTAAATACACTTAAGAGTATAAAAATGGAAGAGATTCATTATTCAAATGCACATGCTATGTGGCAGGAGTTAAGAAAAAATTATAAGAAAAATTCGATAGTCCAGAACGATGTGGAACATGAAATGGTTATAAAACCGGTAAAAGAGATGATTAAATGGGTGGCTGAAACGTCAAATATAATCCTTGACCCTGATCTTGACTCACATTATTTGTCAAGTGCTGCCATTGTTATTCTGCCAAACACATTAAACTCGTTGTCTGAGTTTTTGCTTTACAGTGAATCTGTCATTTTCAAGGGTTTCCGTTCGCGTGATGATATGATTAAGTTCGCAGTGTTTGCAGGAAATTTGGAAGAAAGCTCGGAGCGTATCCAACAGAACATCACAAATGCCTTACGGGAGGACAAACTATTTTATGGTATAAGTGAATCCCTCCAGAAAAATATACCTCCTGCTCTAAACAACTATCAGGCATCTGTTGTACCGTTTCTTGTTGTGTTGAAGAGGATTGCCAATGACCCTGGCTCGAGTATAAGCATAGAAGAGTTTCTCGAATCAGCGATGGCATTGATAAATTCTGGTGCCCAGTTAAGGGAGACATCATTCCATGAACTTCAGTTATTGCTCAAAAGAAGAATTGAAAACTTTTCTCAAAAAAGACTCATTGCTATCTCGCTTAGCCTTGCGGCGTTATTACTTGCAGCAGTGATAATATTTATAGTTTCAGTAGGCATAACACGTTCTCTTGGAAAGGTAATCGGCATTGCTGGAGAAATTGCCGCAGGCAATATCCATAAAGCAAAGTCAGATCTTGAAGCTATAGGTAAAAATGAATTCATGTATGGTGATGAAGATAAGGATGGTTTACGGCATAGTAAAAACGAAATAGTGCAGCTTTTTAAAGCGGTATCGACCATGACTGCAAGTCTGGATTCGTTGCTTGCCCAGGTTCGTAAATCAGGCATTCAGGTTACATCTTCCTCAACGCAGATATCGGCTGCTGCAAGGCAACTCGAGGCGACCGTTGCAGAACAGGCTTCATCGATAAACGAAGTTAGCGCAACAAGTAAGGAAATATCCGCTACAGCGCATGAATTTGCAAAGACGATGAATGGGGTGGCAGAGATGTCCTTTAGGGCATCAGAACTGGCGAACGAGAGCATGAACAGTCTTTCAGATATCAATACAACTATGAAATCATTGCTTGAAAATATAACTGAAAGCTTTGGAAAGCTTAAAACTGTAAACGAAAAGATGGTCGATATCACTCAGGTTATTACAACCATCACGAAGGTTGCTAATCAGATCAACCTCCTTTCTTTGAATGCTGCAATAGAGGCGGAGAAGGCCGGAGAGTACGGCATAGGTTTTTCTGTCGTGGCTCGTGAGATACGAAGGCTTGCTGACCAGACCGCTGTTGCTGCAATTGATATAGAGGCACTTATTCTGGAAACTCAGGATGCAATGAAACAAGGTATGTCTGCTGTTGCAGAATATACCGATCAGACAATGACGAGCACCGAAAGGATTGCTGAGATAAGCGTAGATTTATTGAGGGCTATCGAGCATACGCAGGATTTGGCGCCGCAATTTGAATCTGCAAATCAGGGTATGCAGATTCAGTCACAAAGCGCAGCTCAGATTAGCGAGGCTATGGAGCAACTGAATGAGTCTGCAAAACAGACAAGGGATTCTCTTGTTGAGTTCAAAGAGGTAACTGAACAACTTAATGAAGCGGTTAGGGATCTACAGAATGAAGTCTCTCGTTTTTCAATAAGTTCATAGGTATATATGCTATTTCTCGTTTTTGAGATAGACAATGAGCGGTATTGCCTGGAAGTGTCCCGTATTATAGAAATTACACCCATTGTAATATTCAGGGAGTTGCCTCATGCCCCTGCATATATTTCTGGGGTTTTCAATTACAGGGGTGTTGTGGTGCCGGTTGTTGACCTCTCTATGTTGATTGCAGGAAGACCATCCAGACCTCTTTTTAGTACCCGTATCATATTGGTTGATTATGTTGGCGGGGACAATATACATCATACAATAGGTCTTTTGACAGAAAAGGCAACAGAGACTATTTCTCGCAGAGAAGAAGACTTTCAACCTTCAGGGGTTGTCGTTGAAGGGGCAGAATACCTCGGTGATGTTATATTTGACGAATCAGGGATGATTCAGAGGGTCAGGATAGAAAAACTACCCCCCGATACCATAAAGGATTATCAACGAGGGCGTCGTTTTATAGCACTCAAGGAGAATAATGACCTGCTATAGTAACATTGAAACATTTCTCTCTGACAATTTAGGGTTAAATCCTGAATCCGTTGGAAGAAAAGGCATTGAAGATGCAATAAAATTGTGTATGGACAAGCGTATGATATCTGATGAAGATATTTATATGAAGATGCTTATATCAAACCAGGAGGAAATTGAAAAACTTATCGATCAGGTAGTGGTTTCCGAGACATGGTTTTTCCGTGACAGGGAGTCTTTTAATTTTTTAAGGAGATATGTAGAGAAGTTGAAAGAATCGCTTTGTCAGGGCACGGTACTCAGGGTTTTGTCTGTTCCCTGCTCAACCGGAGAGGAGCCGTATTCTATTGTGATGGCGCTTTTGGATGCGGGTTTATCACCTGAACAATTTTGCGTCGATGCAATTGATATAAGCCGCAGATCGATAGGGATCGCAAAAAATGCCGTTTACGGCAAAGGGTCTTTTCGGGGTGAATGCAGTGGCTACAAACCACGATTTTTTATTAAAACTGAAGATGGATTTAGACTTGAAGGTTATGTAGCCGGCATGGTGCATTTTTATTTGGATAATTTTGTTAAACTACATGTACACAACGGCCATCAGCCATATCATATCTTGTTTTGTAAAAATCTTCTTATATATCTAAACGATGATGCGAGAAAACAGGTTTTTAAAAACATTGACCGTTTTCTCTTTCACGACGGCATTGTTTTTACAGGACATTCAGAGATGATGTCATTTTTGGAAAATGGATATGAGCCTATTAAACATGCAAGGGCATTTGCGTGTAAAAAAATAGGCAGCAAGGATAAAATGCAATTAGAAACGTTTGCTCGACCTTTTTCTGCAAAAAGGAATATTATGCCTCAAAACGTTACCAAAGATGTCTTGCATACCCATGACAGTCATTTAGAGACAAAAAGTATCGATGACAAACATTTTAAAAACAGCGAACCCAAAGATGTCCTCGAGCGTGTGCGCAAACTTGCAGACAGAGGTAATCTGACCGAGGCATTGAGACTGTGTGGACTATTCCTGAAGGAACATAGTGATAACAAGGAGGCTTATTATCTCATGGGTCTTATAAACCTTGCAATGGATGTATT